>CAYOOU010000038.1:0-1410 GCA_964405635.1 uncultured Piscirickettsiaceae bacterium | reverse complement strand
AATGTTGACCGAATTTATCAGTCAATAAGTTTTTACAACCTGCAGAAGCGGGTTAAGCAATAGAAAGAGTTACACATGTCAAATCAAGTTACAGGCACAGTCAAATGGTTCAACGATGAAAAAGGGTTCGGATTCATCGAACAAGAAGCTGGCAAAGATGTTTTTGTTCACTTCAGTGCTATCGTAGGTGAAGGTCGTAAGACCCTTCAAGAAGGCCAGCAGGTCTCTATGGATGTTACCCAAGGTCAAAAAGGACCTCAGGCTGAAAACGTTCGTCCTATGTAAGAAAGGCTTCCGAGTTTTCTACGCCTATTGAATTGATATGAAATAGTTTGAAAACTTATCGGCTACACAAAAACCCCGTTCGAATTTCGTTCGGGGTTTTTTAATATCCCATCCAAATCTGACCATTTTGCCGTAGCATGCTTTTCGCCTCTTGGTATCTAGGAAAATGCTCAGCCACAATCTGCCAAAACTGCTCACCATGATTGCGCTCAAACAGATGTGCTAATTCATGCACCACCACATACTCCACCACCCACTCCGGTGCAAACACCAGCCGCCAATTAAACTGCACACCTCCTCTGGCATCACAACTACCCCAACGGGAACGATAGTTTTTCACCACTACACTGCTTGCCCTCACCCCCATCTGCTGCTGCCAGAATTCTAATTTAGACTGCAACCACTGAAAAAAGTAAATACTCAAAGCAGATTGTAACTCCCGCTGAATCAGCGCCTGCAACTCAGAATCTCCTTCTTTTCGCAAAGCATGCGCAACCTTTCGCTTGGAAACAAAAACACACCAAACTCCCCACTCCTTCCATAACTGAAAACCAGATTTAGTCGTAAAAACGACCTCCAGCCGATGAGTCTGTCCCAATAGTTCAATCTCTCGCCCTCTCTCCAAAGGGGCAACCACAGGCCCAACAGGAACCCGCTTCACACTTCTTAAAAACCACTGCTGGTTCTGCTGCAGAAATTGCATCAACTGCCTTTCAGACCAGTTACCTGGGGTTACCAATTGCAACTGCACAGCTTGGCCTGGCTTTAAAGCAACAGACTTTTTACGTCGAGAACTTCTTACCCACTCAAAAGCCACGCCTGAAAAGCTCAACTTTTTCACATAACGCTCACAATAGTTAAACCAGTCCACAAAAAAAGGCCTTCAACTGAAGGCTCTTTTAAGTATTTTACTAAAGCTTACTCCCACTCAATCGTGGCAGGTGGCTTACTGGAAATATCATAGGTAACTCGAGAAATACGAGGCACCTCATTAATAATGCGGCTGGAAACTGTCTCCAAAAACTCATAGGGCAAATGTGCCCAACGAGCAGTCATAAAATCAATGGTCTCAACCGCTCGCAAAGCCACCACATAATCATAACGGCGGGCATCCCCGACCACACC
>CAYOOU010000037.1:0-13800 GCA_964405635.1 uncultured Piscirickettsiaceae bacterium | reverse complement strand
ACTCGCTCAATGGCTAAAGGCGACCAAGTTAACTTCATTTCTCTAACTTGGAAAGAACCATATTTTTGGCATCCTTGTGGTTAATTCCTTTGCCTTCATTCAATTGTGTAATGGAGGTTTGAATATCCTCAAGCAATTCAATTTTCTCTTGCATTGCCTCGTATTCTGCTACATCCAGTAAAACCCCAACACCTTTTCCATGTTGAGTAATCACCAAAGGTCTTTTGGTTTCATGTACTTGCTTGATAAATGAAGCCACGCCAGATCGGAATTCTGACATTGGGCGGATATCTTGGTCAATAATTAGACGACGCATGTTTGTACCTCACTTTGTACGCATATTTGTACATTATAACGTACTTTCCACGAGATGTCTTTTGAGGCATAACGCCAGCCATGGTATTGGCACCGGTCGAACAAAGCACTGTTGAGCAAGTAGCGAGGTGGGTAGATTCGCCCGTTCTATGTATTTGGGCTCTATGCTATAATTGTTTGTTCTAATAATTTTTTAGGGTTGGGTGTCTGGATATGGACGGGAGCTTTTTGCGTTATGATGTCATTGTCGTAGGCGGGGGTCATGCGGGGACGGAAGCGGCTTTGGCTGCGGCTCGCATGGGTGCCAAAACCCTATTGCTGACCCACAATATTGACACCTTAGGGCAGATGTCTTGCAACCCAGCCATTGGCGGCATTGGCAAGGGGCATTTGGTGAAAGAGGTGGATGCACTGGGGGGCGCGATGGCACTGGCGATTGATGAGGCGGGGATTCAGTTCCGTACCCTTAACGCCTCCAAAGGCCCCGCAGTGCGGGCGACCCGTGCTCAAGCCGACCGAGTGCTATACCGCCAAGCCATTCGCACCCGTTTAGAGAACCAGGTCAATCTCTCTATTTTCCAGCAGTCTGTAGAAGACATGATTCTGGAAGGTGATGAGATTGCTGGGGTAGTCACCAAAATGGGGCTGAAGTTCTATGCCCGTCAAGTCGTGCTCACTGCAGGGACTTTTCTAGCGGGTCGTATTCATATTGGTTTGCAGAACTATGAAGGGGGGCGCGCAGGAGATGAGCCGGCTAACCGTTTGGCTGAGAAGTTACGCGAGCTGGATCTGCCGGTAGGCCGTCTTAAAACAGGTACGCCGCCTCGATTAGATGCTCGCACCGTGGACTTTGAAGCCATGCAGGTGCAGCCTGGTGATGATCCCGAGCCGGTATTCTCTTTTATGGGGAAACGCTTAATGCACCCCAAGCAGATTCCTTGCTATATCACCCACACCAATGAAAAAACCCATGAAGCGATTCTGAATTCTTTAGATCAGTCTCCGATGTACACTGGCGTGATTGATGGGGTGGGCCCTCGATACTGTCCTTCGATTGAGGATAAGGTGGTGCGCTTTGCCGATAAGGCGTCACATCAGGTTTTTATTGAGCCTGAAGGCTTGACCACCACAGAGCTTTACCCCAATGGAATTTCTACCAGCTTGCCTTTTGAGGCGCAGATGCAGATTGTGCACTCTATGAAGGGGTTGGAGCACGCACGCATTATTCGTCCAGGCTATGCCATTGAGTATGATTACTTTGACCCGAGAGGTTTAAGGCCTACCCTGGAAACCCAAATTCACGGCCTCTATTTTGCAGGGCAAATTAACGGCACCACCGGTTATGAAGAGGCCGCAGCTCAGGGGCTATTGGCGGGGTTAAATGCCGCGCGTCGTGCTAAATTGCAGTCTCCTTGGTATCCGCGTCGAGATGAGGCGTATATTGGGGTATTGGTTGATGACCTCATTACACTGGGCACCAATGAGCCCTATCGTATGTTTACCTCTCGGGCGGAGTATCGCTTGATGTTGCGAGAGGACAATGCCGATCAACGCTTAACCCCGATAGGACGAGAGTTGGGGTTAGTGGATGATGCCCGCTGGCTATCCTTTGAGAGCAAGATGGAAGCCTTTGAACGAGAGAAGCAGCGGTTGATGGATACTTGGATTTACCCTCAACATCCAGAAGCGAAAAAGGCAGAAGTCTTGATGGATTTGCCCTTGAGTAAGGAGCAGACGCTATTTGATCTGCTCAAGCGCCCCAAGGTGAGTTATGCAGCTTTGTCAGAACTGGAACTGTTTCATCAAGGCGCGAATGAAAGTCTTGATGATAAGGTGATTGAGCAGATTGAGATTGATGCCAAGTATGCGGGTTATATCACTCGCCAGTTGCAAGAGATTGAGAAGCTGAAGCGCTCGGAGTCGGTAGAGATTCCGCCAGATTTTGATCTGGATCAGGTCAGTGGGCTTTCCAATGAAGTGAAGCAGAAGATTCGAGATCATCAGCCTGCTACGATTGGACAGGCTTCACGCATTTCGGGCGTTACGCCTGCGGCCATCTCTCTGCTGCTCATTTACCTAAAGAAGCATCGAGCGGCTGCGGCTAAAAAGGCTGCTGAAAATGGATAAGGTCGCACTAGAAGGGCAACTCAAGCAAGCCGCTGGTCAGCTTGGAATTTCGTTGTCTGATCAGCAGCGTGAGCAGTTATTGGCATATTTGACACTTTTGCAAAAGTGGAATAAAACCTATAACTTGACGGCCATTCGTGATCCGCAAGAGATGTTGGTGAAACATATTATTGATAGCCTAGCGGTGGTGCCTCATTTACAATTTGAGCGGATAATTGATGTGGGCACTGGGGGCGGACTGCCAGGAGTCGTGTTGGCGATTCTATTTCCTGAAAAAAATGTAGATATGTTGGACAGTAACCATAAAAAAACCCGCTTTTTGGTGCAGGCAAAAGGGGTTTTAGGGCTGGAGAAGAGCCAAATTATTCATAGCCGAGTGGAAGCCTATCAACCAGAAGCTTTATATGATGGTATTATTTCTCGGGCTTTTGCCAGTATTGATGACATGGTGCACTGGACGCATCATCTGTTGACTGAAAATGGTAACTGGTGGGCGATGAAGGGGCAGAAAGAGGCGGAAGACCTAAGTAAACTGGCTTTGGCCGAAGTTGTACGGGTGATTTCTCTACAGGTACCCTTTTTGCCAGCAGAGCGAACTTTAATTCAACTGAAAGAGAAGTGTAATGGGTAGAGTCATTGCAGTGGCCAACCAGAAGGGTGGCGTGGGCAAAACCACGACAGCGGTGAATTTAGCCGCAGCCTTTGTGCGTTTGGGCAAAAAAGCATTATTGATAGACATAGATCCTCAAGGCAATGCCACCGTTGCATTAGGGTTAGAAAAAGAGGATTTATCAAAGACAGTTTATGATGTGTTGTTATCTGAGTGTAAGGTGGTTGATGCAATTGAACGAGATGAAGTTTCTGGTGTTCATGTACTCGGCGCGAATGGAGACCTAACGGCAGCAGAGGTGACACTTACAGAAGATGAAAACGGCACAGGACGGTTGCGCAAGGCCATAAAGAAAGTGCGGAAAAAATATGATGTCACGCTCATTGACTGTCCGCCAACCCTCAATATGCTAACGCTCAATGCTTTGTCTGCAGCAGATGGGCTATTGATTCCTGTGCAGTGTGAATATTTTGCTTTGGAAGGGGTCTCTGCCTTGATGGATACCGTGGAGGCGGTGCAGGAAAACTTAAATCCTGAACTATTTATTGATGGTTTGCTTCGTACCATGCACGATCGCCGAAATAATTTGGCCAATGATGTCTCCAATGAACTGGTGGCTCACTTTGGAATGAAGGTATTGCAAACCATTATTCCACGTAATGTCCGTTTGGCTGAAGCGCCTAGCTATGGGGAGTCTATTTTAGAATACGATGCAAGCTCCAGTGGGGCGACGGCCTATCTAGCACTGGCCAATGAATTAATTCGCAAGCACAAAATTTAGGTTAAAAGGATTTTAAATAGATGGCAAGAAGACGAGGTATGGGAAAGCGGGGCTTGAGTGCGCTGATTGAGGGTAAGCAGAAAGCAGAGAATAAAGTCAGTGAAGCGCGGGTAGAAAAAGTACCAGTGGAGGCGATTGTGCCAGGAGCGTATCAGCCTCGGCAGCAGTTTGACGAAGCAGCGCTTCAGGATTTAGCAGAGTCCATTAAGCAGCAAGGCTTGGTGCAGCCTATTGTTGTGAAAACGACGGGAGAAGAACAGTATGAAATTATTGCAGGCGAGCGTCGATGGAGAGCAGCACAGTTGGCAGGGTTAAAATCCGTCCCTGTCATTATTCGTCAAGCAGATAACCAAGCCACAATTGCCATGGCCTTAATTGAAAATATTCAGCGTGAAGATCTCAACCCTATAGAAACAGCCATGGGACTTAAGCAGTTTATGGAAGAGTTTGCGCTCACGCAAAAAGAGGTGGCAGAAGCCGTCGGACGCTCTCGTACTGGCGTTACCAATCTATTGCGTTTATTAAAGCTCCCTCAGTCGGTTCAAGATGCATTGCATCAGGAAAAGCTGACCATGGGACATGCACGTGCCATTATTACCTTGCCAGAAGAATTGCTGCTCGAGATTGCAGAAAAAATTCTACAAAAAGGCTGGTCAGTTCGGGAGACTGAAGCCTATGTGCAAAGTCTACTGGTTTCCAAAGGCGGTAAAGAGAAAAATAAAAAGCAAAAACCAACCATTCCAGAGTCGGTTCAGCAGCATCAGCAGCAATTAAGTGAACGGCTGGGACATCAGGTGAAGATCAATCACCGTCCAACAGGCAAGGGTAAGATAGAAATTGCCTATCGCTCTGAAGAAGAGCTTCAAGCACTCTTAAGTCAATTGGTTAACGAGTAAACTACAGGATATTGTGGTTTAAGAGTTAAGAGTTACAAGATATAGATTAGGTCTTATAAAAGTTAAGGAAAAGTGCAAGGTCACATAATTTGACTCGGCAAAAAGGTGGTAATTTCGGGGATTAGAGGGTATCATATTTGGCCGTTTAACCGCTTAAGTATGCAGAATTTTGCAGGCATAAAGAGAGAAAAGTTTGCCAACAGAACCCAAAAGAATTGAGGTCGATGCATCTGGCAGACGGCTGGATGAACAAGAGAAAAAGAAAAAACCGCTGCTCAATTTTTTATTAATGGGCGCTGGTTCTATTTTTACCTCAATGATTATTGCTGGTTTTCTGCTGGGCTATATACTGGATACGTTGTTTGAAACCAAGCCCATCTTTATTCTCTCCTGTGGTGTATTAGGATTTGTTGGCGGTATCCTCAAAGTCCATGAACTGCTAGGCAAAATGGATCTGATGGAAGCCGCAAAGAATGCAGAGAAAAATATTGAAAGTGGCCAGTCATCTTTGGCTGAAGTAAATAAAAAGACTGCAAAAAATGAAAAGTAATTTAATAGGGCGGCCACTCAAGGTACAACTACTGTTAGGTGCAGTGATGGTGGTGGTGTTTGCCACACAGAGTTTATTGCAAGATGCCCTTTATGGGGTGTTTTTAGGCTTGGCCAATGTAGGTATGTTGGTTTTTACTTTTAAACTGGCCAATCAAAGAGCCGAAACTGACGCGAAACAAGGTGTCACGATTTTATATTTGAGTGCAGTGGTCAGATTTATTCTGCTTGCTGTGTTGTTTGTTATTGGGCTGGCGTGGTTGAAGATGGACCCAATGGCGGTGGTGCTCACTTTTGTGGTGATGCAGATCGGCCAGATGGCAAATCTTCAAGGAAAGCGTCGTTTGACTGATTAAGGAGTAGGACCTTGAGTACGGAAAAGATGGGGACTGTCGAATATATCCAGCACCACTTGCAAAATGCAACGGTGGGTGAAGGATTTTGGGCGTTCAATGTAGATACAATTGTCGTGAGTGCACTGTTAGGCGCTTTGATTGTTTGGTTTAGTGCGCGAGTTGTAAAGCAAGCGACAGCCGGTACACCGGGCAAAATACAAAATTTTGTAGAGAGTGTCTTGGAATTTGTGCAGACCAATATTCGTGATGCCTTTCCTGGTCATAATCCAATTATTGCACCGATTGCACTTACCATCTTTATGTGGGTGTGGCTAATGAACTTTATGGATTTAATTCCTGTAGACCTATTACCTTATCTATGGCAGTTGGTTACCGGAAATCATGAGGCTCATCTAAAAGTGGTGCCAACGACTGATCTAAATACCCCTATGGCCATGGCCTTTACAGTTTTTGTCTTGGTGTTGTACTACAACATTAAAGTTAAAGGTTTAGGTGGATTTATTAAAATGTTCTTATTCCACCCCTTTGGAAAGTTTTTTGTTCCGGTGAACATTGTGATGACGGCTATCGAAGAGATTGCTAAGCCTCTCTCTTTAGCGCTTCGACTGTTCGGTAACATGTTTGCTGGAGAACTCGTATTCCTACTGATCGCTTTGATTGGTGGAACTTTGGCAGTGGGTGCCGCTGCTCTATTCTGGGCACCATTACAAGCCGTGTTGGATCTTGGATGGTTGATTTTCCACTTGTTGATTATCACCCTACAAGCCTTCATCTTTATGGTGTTAACAATTGTTTATCTAGGCATGGCGCACGATGACATGTCAGAAGGGCACTAAGCTTAGGTAGGCAACAGATAAGGAATCTTTTGATTCAAAAGGTTTAAGCGCACCTGCTCAAGTTTTTGGGTAAAAAGCTTTTTTAACTTTAACTTTTAACTTTAACTTTAACTTTAAGGAGTACTCTGAATGGAAGCTCAATTTATTGCGGAAATCTATTCTGCAACAGCAATTGGTGTAGGTGTAATCTTAGCAGCTGCTGGACTGGGTTCAGCAATCGGCTGGGGTCTGATTTGTTCTAAAACTTTGGAAGGAATTGCACGTCAACCTGAAATGCGTCCTGCATTGATGACAAACATGTTTATCTTCGCTGGTTTGATGGAATCTTTCCCATTCATTATCTTGGCATTTGCAATGTGGTTCTTGTTTGCTAACCCATTCGTTGGTGCAATGAAAGCCGCTCTAGGTGCTTAATCAGCAGTTTAGAACACGCTTGAAAAACTTTTTAAACAACGAATGACGAGGTAACCACCGTGAGTATTAATGCAACCCTACTCATCCAGATAATTGCTTTCTTGCTATTGATCTGGTTTGTGAATAAGGTGCTGTGGGGGCCGCTGTCTAAGCTAATGGAAGAGCGTCAAAAGCGTATTGCTGATGGTCTTTCTGCTGCTGAGAAGGGTAAGCATGAGTTAGAGTTGGCAGAAAAACGCGCTAAAGAAGTGCTAAAAGATGCCAAAACTCAAGCTCAGGCTATTCTAAGTCAAGCTGAAAAACGTGGTACTGAGATCGTAGAAGATGCGAAAGTCAAAGCCAACGAAGAAGCTGACCGAATTAAAGCTGCTGCCCAGGCCGAACTAGAGCAAGAAATTAGCCGTGCAAGAGAAGAGCTTCGTAAAGAAGTTGCTGCTCTTGTTATCGAAGGTGCGGAGAAAGTTCTGCGCAAAGAGATTGATCCGGCTGCACATAATGAAATGCTTGATTCCTTAGTCAAATCAATCTAAGGAGTGATTATGGCAGAACTAATCACCATTGCTCGACCCTACGCTGAAGCGGTATTTGAACTTGCAAAAGAAAAAGATACCCTTAATGAGTGGTCTGAGACACTACAAAACCTGGCAACCATTACCGCCACGGAAGAGATGCAAGGTTTACTTCAAAACCCAAATATCTCTGAAGACGATAAGGTTCAGGTTTATGTGGACATTTTGGGTGATGCCCTAAATGATCAGGCTAAAAACCTACTAAATGTATTGGCTGAAAACGACCGTTTAACGGCTCTTCCTTTTATCTCTAAGATTTATGATGAGCTAAAAGCAACTGAAGAAAAGCGGGTTAAGGCCACTGTATTTACAGCGTTTGAGCCAACTAACGAGCAACAAGAAAAATTGAAAGCTGTGCTAAACAAGAAATATGATGCCGAAGTAGATATTAACTATGAAGTTGACCCTTCATTAATTGGTGGCATCAAAATCAAAGTGGGCGACTGGGTTATGGATGGCTCAGCAGTTACACAATTGAAAGAACTTGGCGCAGCCATTACTCATTAATATAGAGGAAACCACACATGCAATTGAATCCCTCTGAAATCAGTAACCTTATTAAAGACCGCATTGCCGGTTTTGAAGGCACTGCAGAGTCTGGAAGTGAAGGTACGGTCGTCAGCATTGCTGATGGAATCGCACTGATTCACGGCGTAGCAGACGTAATGTATGGTGAGATGATTCAGTTCGACGAGAATACCTTCGGTATGGCGCTTAACCTTGAGCGTGACTCTGTTGGTGTTGTAGTTCTTGGCGAATTCGAACACATCTCTGAAGGTGACAAAGTTACCTGTACTGGACGTATTTTAGAAGTACCTGTTGGTCCTGAACTTTTAGGTCGTGTTGTTGACACGCTTGGGCGTCCAATCGACGGTAAAGGTTCTGCTGAAACGAAAGTAACTTCACCGATTGAGCGTATCGCCCCAGGTGTAATTGATCGTCAATCTGTTGATCAGCCTATGATGACAGGGATCAAGTCTATCGACTCTATGATTCCAATCGGGCGTGGTCAGCGTGAGTTGATTATCGGTGACCGTCAGACTGGTAAGACTGCGATTGCAGTGGATGCAATCATCAGTCAGAAAAACACTGGTATCAAGTGTATTTACGTTGCCATGGGTCAGAAAGCTTCAACTGTGAACAATATTGTTCGTAAGCTTGAAGAGTATGGCGCTATGGAAAACACCACCATCGTTGCTGCTAACGCTTCTGATCCTGCTGCACTGCAGTATCTAGCCGCTTATGCAGGTTGTGCGATGGGTGAATACTATCGTGACCGCGGTGAAGACGCTTTAATCATCTATGATGATTTAACTAAGCAAGCTCAGGCTTACCGTCAGGTGTCTTTGTTGCTTCGTCGTCCACCTGGACGTGAAGCTTTCCCTGGTGATATCTTCTATCTACACTCAAGACTTCTTGAGCGTGCTGCTCGTGTGAATGCAGACTATGTAGAGAAGTTCACTAATGGTGAAGTAAAAGGTAAAACAGGTTCATTGACCGCATTGCCAATTATTGAAACACAAGCTGGTGATGTATCTGCATTCGTACCAACCAACGTAATCTCCATCACCGATGGTCAGATCTTCCTTGAAACAAGTCTATTCCAGCAAGGGATTCGTCCTGCTGTGAATGCTGGTCTATCTGTTTCTCGTGTTGGTGGTGCTGCACAAACTAAAGCCATCAAGAAATTGGGTGGTGGTATTCGTCTTGATTTGGCGCAATACCGTGAGTTGGCAGCATTTGCTCAGTTTGCTTCAGACTTGGATGCAGCCACCAAAGCGCAGCTTGAGCGTGGTAAGCGTGTAACCGAGCTGATGAAACAGAAGCAATACTCACCTCTAACCATCGCTGAGATGGCCGCTTCTTTGTTCTCTGCAAACGAAGGGTACTTAGATGATGTTGAAGTGGAAAAAGTCACTGACTTTGAAGCAGCACTTCATGCATATCTAAACAGCTCACACGCTGACTTGATGGCCAAGATCAATGAAAAAGGTGATTGGAACGACGACATTGCTAACGAACTTCGTGCTGCAATCGAAGCGTTTAAAGCTAACGGCGTTTACTAAGAGGATTTAACCATGGCAGGCGGTAGTAAAGAAATTCGTTCCAAAATTGGATCGGTTAAAAATACCCAAAAAATCACTAAGGCCATGGAAATGGTGGCAGCTTCCAAAATGCGAAAGGCTCAAGCCCGCATGGAAGCCACTCGCCCTTATGTTGAAAAGTTGCAACGTGTGATTAAGCATGTTGCAGGTGCGCATCCTGAGTATAAGCATCCCTTTACTCAGCCACATCCGAAGGTTACCACCGTTGGTGTGATTGTGATCTCTTCAGATCGTGGCTTGTGTGGAGGCCTGAACACTAACTTGTTCAGAAGACTACTCAAGAAAATTCAAGCTTGGCAAGAGCAAAATATCAACATTGAGTTGGCGCTTGTCGGTAAAAAAGCACAAACTTTCTTTAAGCATATCGGTGGGAATGTGGTTGCCACAGTTTCCGACTTAGGGGATGCGCCGCATGTTGAAGACTTGGTTGGAACCATTAAGGTTATGTTGGATAAGTTTGAGGCAAACGAAATCGATGAAGTCTACCTGGCTTCTAATGAATTCGTCAATGCGATGACACAAAATCCAACCATTAGCCAGTTGGTTCCACTTCCTGCTGAAGTCACTGATGCAAAACAAGTTCATTGGGATTACCTCTATGAGCCTGATGCAAAAGAAGCTTTAGATCTTCTCATGCAGCGCTACATCGAAGGCACGGTCTTCGGTGCTGTGGTTGAAAATGCAGCATGTGAGCAGAGTGCTCGGATGTTGGCAATGAGAAACGCTTCTGACAATGCAGGTGAAATGATCAAACAGTTGACATTGGCTTACAACAAGGCGCGTCAAGCAGCGATCACTCAAGAGCTATCAGAAATCGTTGCGGGTGCCTCTGCAGTTTAATGAAGTGTTTTCAATAAAAGGTTTATAACAATGAATGGAAAAATAGTACAAATTAAAGGCGCGGTTATCGACGTCGAATTTAAAGGTGCTGATTTACCAAAAATTTACGACGCTTTGATCGTAGAAGAGACTGGTTTGACCATCGAAGTACAACAGCAAGTGGGTGACCATGTTGTACGTGGTATCGCCATGGGCTCTTCTGATGGTCTAAAGCGTGGCATGGAAGTGCGTAATACAGGTTCTGGAATTAAGATTCCTGTTGGTAAAGCAACCCTTGGACGTATTTTCGACGTATTGGGTAACCCAATTGACCATGCAGGTCCTGTCGAGACAGAAGAGCGTATGGAAATTCACCGTAAAGCACCTGCTTTTGATGAGCTTGCCGCTTCTCAAGAGTTGCTAGAAACGGGTGTTAAGGTTATCGACTTGATCTGTCCTTTCGCTAAAGGGGGTAAAGTTGGTCTATTCGGTGGAGCCGGTGTAGGTAAAACCGTAAACATGATGGAGCTTATCCGTAACATCGCTATCGAGCACTCAGGTTACTCTGTATTTGCAGGTGTAGGTGAGCGTACGCGTGAAGGTAACGACTTCTACCACGAAATGGAAGAGTCCAATGTATTGGATAAGGTTGCCCTAGTATATGGTCAGATGAATGAACCACCAGGTAACCGTCTACGTGTTGCTATGACGGGTTTGACCATGGCTGAATACTTCCGTGATGAAGGTCGTGATGTTCTGTTCTTTGTGGACAACATCTACCGTTACACCTTGGCAGGTACTGAAGTATCAGCACTATTAGGTCGTATGCCTTCTGCGGTAGGTTATCAGCCTACCTTGGCGGAAGAGATGGGTCAGCTTCAAGAGCGTATCACCTCTACTAAAGTTGGTTCTATCACCTCTATCCAAGCGGTTTATGTACCTGCGGATGACTTGACTGACCCTTCACCAGCAACCACCTTTGCTCACTTGGATGCAACGGTTGTATTGAACCGTTCTATCGCTGAAATGGGGATCTACCCTGCAATCGATCCACTAGATTCTACCTCTCGTCAGTTAGATCCTCTAGTTGTGGGTCAGGAGCACTATGAGACTGCACGTGGTGTACAGCAGACCCTTCAGCGTTATAAAGAGCTAAAAGACATCATCGCCATTTTGGGGATGGACGAGCTTTCAGAAGAAGATCGTCAGTTGGTAGCTCGTGCGCGTAAGATCCAGCGTTTCTTGTCGCAGCCTTACTTTGTTGCACAAGTATTTACTGGTGAGCCAGGTCGCTATGTTTCGCTAAAAGAGACCATTCGTGGTTTCAAAATGATCCTTGAGGGTGAGTTGGATGACCTACCTGAGCAAGCGTTCATGTACTGCGGAACCATTGACGAAGTCATCGAAAACGCTCAAAAAATTAAAGGTTAATTAATTATGGCAGTCTCTATCCAAGTTGACATTGTAAGTGCGGAAGGTTCGCTCTTTTCAGGTAAGGCCGAACGTGTATTTGCACAGGCTGCCAATGGTGAAGTAGGTATCCTACCCCATCATACCCAGTTTTTGAGCCGACTAAAGCCAGGCTTGGTACGTGTTGTAAGCGGAGATGAAGAAGACACCTTCTTTGTTAACGGTGGTGTTCTTGAAGTACAGCCCGATGTGGTGACTGTGCTTGCGGATTCTGCACAGCGTGCATCAGATCTGGATGAAGCTGCTGCTTTAGAAGCGAAGCAGCAGGCTGAAGAAGCGATGGAACAAGCGAAGACAGATATTGATGTCTCTCGAGCCCAGGCTGAATTGGCAGAAGCGATTGCTCAGATCAATGCGATTTCGCATCTGAAAGATCGTTTACAAAAACAGGGTTTGGCTAAATAAGCCAGGCAGATTATCCTTTCCTTTTTATTTTGAAAAAGCACAATCCGCAAGGTTTGTGCTTTTTTATTATTTGAGACCTTTGCACGAGATGAATTCGCAGCAGTCCCATCCCGATTTTCTCTTTTTCCCTCTTTTTTCTTTTACAATATTGGCATTCATTTAAAACTTTGGAGCCGATATGTCTTTGGTGATTACCATTCTTGCTGCCGGAAAAGGCACTCGCATGAAATCTCGTCTGCCTAAGGTGTTACAGCCTTTAGCAAAGCGTCCCTTATTGCAACATGTTTTAGATACAGCTCAGCAACTTAATCCAGAAAAAATCTTACCCGTGATAGGGCATGGTGCAGATGTAGTTCAGCAGACGATTAGAGAAGACAATCTCCACTGGACACTGCAAACGGAGCAATTAGGAACCGGTCATGCAGTTCAGCAAGTCCTGCCAGCACTAAAGGCGGAGGATCAAGTTTTAATTCTCTATGGCGATGTGCCGCTTACTCGTCCAGAGACCTTAAAGGATTTGCTTTTGTTATTAGATGAGAATCACCCTTTAGCCCTTTTAACCGTCAATTTGGCGTGTCCCCATGGCTATGGCAGGATAATTCGTGATCAGCACTTAAATGTCACCGCCATTGTTGAAGAAAAGGATGCGACTTTAGAGCAAAAGCAAGTGCAGGAGGTCAATACGGGGATTATGGCTGTCTCTGCTCAAGCACTTGAAAAGTGGCTTTCTGCATTAAGCAATGACAATGCACAAGGGGAGTACTATCTCACGGACATTATCGCTATGGCCGTCGCTGATGGTTACCATATTCGGACCACACAACCGCAAAATGAGTCAGAAGTTTTGGGGGTGAATGATAAGGCTCAACTGCAAAATCTAGAGCGGATTTATCAAGCACAACAGGCTGAAAAACTGATGCAAGCAGGCGTCACTTTAATGGATGCCGGTCGATTAGATGTCCGCGGTGAGGTGATCGTTGGACAAGATATTGAGGTAGATGTCAATGTGATATTTGAAGGTAAGGTTGAATTGGGGGATGGCGTTAAAATTGGTGCCAACTGTGTTTTAAAAAATTGCAGCATTGGTGCTGGAACAGTGATAGAGCCCTTTAGCCATATAGAAGAGGCGAAAGTGGGACAAGCGTGTACCATCGGCCCCTATGCACGATTAAGACCGGGGACAGATTTAGCAGAAAAGGTCAAAATCGGTAACTTTGTCGAGACCAAGAAAGCCCATATTGGGGAGGGCTCTAAAGTGAATCATCTCTCCTATATTGGCGATACACAAATGGGGGCTGGCTGTAATATTGGTGCCGGTACCATTACCTGTAATTATGATGGTGTGAATAAACATCAAACCATTATTGGAAATGGCGTCTTTGTTGGCTCAGACACCCAGCTCGTGGCACCCGTTGAGATTGGAGACCATGCCACCATTGGTGCTGGCTCAACCATTACCAAACCCGTGCCAGCTGATGAACTCACCCTAAGCCGTTCCAAGCAAGTCACCATTAAAGGCTGGCAAAAACCGATAAAACAGTCTTAAAA
>CAYOOU010000036.1:7467-13943 GCA_964405635.1 uncultured Piscirickettsiaceae bacterium | reverse complement strand
CTCTGGTTTGATTTCAGAGCGGTCAAAATCAAAATGAATCATCTTGCCCTGCACATCTGCTTCTAGCTGTTTGATTTTCTCTGCTTGCTCAGCAGCAAGATTTTCTCCAGCCTGTACGCCTTCAGCATCGGCACCAGAAACCTGTGTTCCACGGGTAGATTCAGTAGCACCCGCATTGGCTGCTGTTTTTTCTGTTGCACCAGAGTCGCTTTCACTGGTTGGTGTTGATGAACACCCAACTAAACTTAAGGCTAAAAATGCTGTAAAAAATAAATGTTTAATAGACATGACCACTACTCCACTGGGATAAAAATAAATTTTGTTTAATTATAGCCTAAATTAAAATAAAGTGACGTAAAAAAAGCCCAGTTTTTTAGAGAATCTCTAAAAAGAAGCTGGGCTAAACGGGCTACATTATGAAATATCGATACGATACCCATCACGTGGCTCTATTAAACCACGACTACCCGTCGCATAAGTTGACTTGAATCAATTCTGCTATCAAATATTACTGTAACTACACAACTTAGCCCTAAAGTGTACCATTTCAGCGTTGAAAAGTCGTCACTTTCATTTGTAAACTCACACTTTCTAGCTTGAACTGACACAGTTTAGGTAATCTAAGTAGCTCCATTTTACTTTTCTATCTGTTTTGGACAATTGGCACAAGTTTCTGGTGTAGGCTCTTTTATCCCGGCCACTTGTTTTAAAGCTTCTTTGTCATGCAAGGTCACCATACGTTTTTTCCAAGTGACAATACCGCTTTTATTAAACTTAGTCAGCAGTCTAGAAACCGTCTCAGGTGTTAATCCCAAATAATTAGCGACTTCTCGATGCAAAATGGGGAGGTGGAAAGCAAACTCATCATAACCTCTCACCCGCACTCGCTCCACAGTATGAAAAAGAAAGTTCGCCAATCTTTGCTCAGCGGATTTAATTGCTAACAGCTGTGCTTGATAGTAACTGTCATTCATCTTTTTACTGAGCACATTGTATAGATGAATATTGAGATTTGGCACTTGATTAGACAACTCTTTTAACCGTTCATAGGGGATTTCACATAAAGTGGTCTCTTCTAGTGCCTCAACCGTCATCTGGTAAACACCTGGCTCGATGCCATCAAATCCCACTACATCACCTGCAAAGTAGAAGCCATGAATCACCTCTGTACCATCTTCCAAATTGGAGTAAAACTTGACCATGCCCGAACGAATGGCATAAACAGACTTAAATGGCGACTGTACATGATAGAGCACCTCCCCTTTCTCCAGCCTAGGCTTATGATTCACAATTTTATCAAGGCGCATAATATCCGCATTCATTAGGCCAGTAGGAAAACAGATGTGTTGAAGACCGCAGGATGCGCAGGATGGACTGAAGTTGCGTTGTATTACTTTCATATTATTATAGATTACCCGTAGCCCAATTTTTGTAACCACTCAAATTAATCTGAACAGTCACCTTTTTATTAGTTTTTTATTTTTATAGGGCTTGCCAATGATAGCCTGCAAGCCCATCCAACATTTCTTATTTCGCCATTGTACTCAATTTTGTCTCAGATGCAGAACAAATCCTAAAATTAACCCTCTTTAAAAAGTCAAGCTTAGTAGCTGCTTAAAAAATAGGCAACTTAATCTTCTGTCGCAGATTTAAAGGATTTTTGGTTGCAATATTTTTTTTACTCACAAAGTTATCCACAGCTTCTGTGGATAATGGGGATGAAAATCAAGCAATAGTTCCAAGAGGTGACAAAACTCAACAAAACCATGATATTTCAATAGGTTATAAATACTCTATAAAGCCAAACATAACATTTAACAACTAAGTTATTTTTTCTTAAAGTCAACCCTTTTACTGCAATTTTTTACTTTTATCCACTTATCCCTAGCCTGAGCGCTTGTCAAGCACCAAATGCGCTTAAAACCTCCTTTCTTACTCTGTTTTAACAGAATATGCTAAAATTCTTCTCCCTATAAAGACTCAATCAACCAAACAGGGTAAGCGCGAAAAATGGCAAAAATTTTAGGCATTGGCAATGTGGTTTTAGATGTAGTGCTCACTGTGGATCACACTCCCAAAGAGGATGAAGAGATGCGTGCACTCAGCCGGCAAACCCAAGTGGGGGGCAATGTCGCCAATACCCTCTATGTGCTCAATCAACTGAAACATGAGACCGCTATTTGTGCTACCGTTGGGGGAGATCAAGAGTCCAAACAGGTATTGAATGGTTTAAAATCGCATCACATTAATACCGAACATCTACAACGTTTTATCCAAGGCCGCACGCCCACCTCTTATATCACCCTAGAGCCACAAAATGGTCACCGCACCATTGTTCACTATCGGGACCTACCAGAACTGAGCTTTGAGCACTTTGCTAAAATAGAGATCGAAGCCTACGACTGGCTACACTTTGAGGCCCGAAATATCGACAACCTCAAAGGGATGCTCAATATTGCCAAAACCTTCCTCACCCACCAACCCATTAGTCTTGAGGTTGAAAAAGCACGAGAAGGACTTGAGGCACTACTCCCCCAAGCCAATGTGATTTTCTTCTCCCATCACTACGCCAAACAAAAAGGGTATGACGGGGTTGAAGCCTTGTTAAATGAGATGAAAAAACAGCTATCCCAAGCCACCTTAATCTGCACTTGGGGTACAGAGGGCGTTTGGTACTGTGCGCCCAATGGAGAGATTCAACATCAGCCTGCCCAAAGCATTCCTCAGGCTGTCGATACACTGGGCGCAGGGGATACTTTTAATGCAGGCGTCATTGATGCCCTGCTTGATCGAAACGCTTTAGATCAAGCGATTGAGAAAGGCATTGCACTCGCTGCACGCAAATGCCAACAATATGGTTTTGATAACCTAATGGAGCCGATAGAAGAAGTTAAGCCTCTGGCTAATATCAAACAGCTGAGTAATGCCAAAACCCTAGTCGTCCCAAAAGAAGGCTATCGCGGAGGGATTATTCTAATTAAATATGAAGAGGAAGTTAAAGCCTATGAAAACAACTGCCCTCATCAAGATGTCCCACTAAATGAAGCCTATAAGATTGATGTTAACCCCTTTGATAAAACCATGAAATGTTCCGTGCATGATGCCTACTTTCAAGTAGAAGACGGCTACTGCATTGAAGGCCCCTGCATGGGAGACGAACTGCCACAGATTCCTATTCGAATTGAAGAGAATGGTGATATCTATTTAGCAGAATAAAACTTTATGATGAGTCCTCGAAAATCCCCAGTCCTGCCAAGAAAAAACCTCAAAATGCTTAGACAGGACTGGTAATTTTGGGGATTTTTTTGAAGTGCTTATATCGTTTTAATTCTCACTGCTCTGCTTTTCAAAATTTTGCTTCACTTTAGCGAGCTCTTCCGTAGAAAGCGTGTTTTCCCAGCCTTGCAGATGGAGGTATATCAAATCGGCTAAAGCTGACAGGTGTTCCTCACGGTCATTTAAACACGGAATATAACCAAACTGCTCCCCTCCTGCCTCTAAAAAGTACGCCCGATTCTCTTCTCCAATTTCTTCAATGGTTTCCAAGCAGTCTGCGGAGAAACCTGGGCAGATCACCTGAATATTTTTTACCCCCTCTTTGGGCAAAGCCTTCATTGTCTCATCAGTATAGGGCTGCACCCAAGGCTCCTTGCCAAATCGTGACTGGAAAGTGGTTTTTACTTGATCTTCTCGCAAACCCAACGCCTCTGCAACCAGTCGAGTGGTAACAAAACACTGACAAGGATAAGGGTCTCCATTCTCCCAATAACGCAAAGGAATACCATGATAAGAGAGTACTAACAACTCTGGCTCCCCATGCTCTGCTTGGTATTCACGAATGCTCTGAGCCAATGCTTGAATATAGCCAGGATGACGATAATAGTAGCTAATTGTCCGAAGCTCTGGCATCCAACGCCAAGTTTTCAGTTCATCAAATACGGCATCAAAAGTCGAAGCAGTCGTTGCCCCTGCATATTGAGGATAAAGTGGCAACACTAAAATCTTCTCACAGCCTTGCTGTTGCAAAGACTGCAAAGCTGAAGCAATGCTAGGATTGCCATACCGCATCCCTAGCTCAAACACCACCTCACCCTCAAACCGATCAGCCACCCGCTGAGCAATGCCCGCTAGCTGACGCTTAGAAATATTTAATAAAGGCGCACCAGCCCCTTCACTGTTCCAAACGGTTTGATAGGCCTCTGCTGATTTTTGAGGACGGGTATTCAAAATAATCCCATTCAAAATCAACTGCCAAATTAAACGTGGCGGAGGAGGCTCTACGACTCTTGGGTCAGATAAGAACTCTTTTAGATAGGGCTTCAAAGCCTCACGAGTCGGCGCATCCGGTGTCCCTAAATTTGTCACCAGTACTCCAACCTTTAGACGCTGACCATGCTGATAGTCACGATAATTTTGATAATACATAAATGCACTCAATTCATTATAAGATAAGGCAATTATAGCGGAACACGCTGGAAAATAGGCTGTTGAAGAAACTTCAGGCAATAAAAAAGCCAGACTAAAAAGTCTGGCTTTAAGAATTTGGTAGCGGGGGCTGGATTTGAACCAACGACCTTCGGGTTATGAGCCCGACGAGCTACCAAGCTGCTCCACCCCGCGTCAATTTGATAACGCGTATTATAGGCCTTTTGTTTTGGAATGCAAGCAGTATTTAACACTTTTTTAACCGTAACTACTCAGATCACCCCTGAAATCCGCCACTTCTGCGTAGGAAAATGGTCATTTATCGAACGAACATTCCGCCTTGAATTGACGAACTTCAGGGGCAATCTGAGCAGTTACTTTTAACCTTGCTGCTTGGGCAGCTTTTTTTGTAGGAAGCTGGCCAAGTTATAGCGATAGATAAACCCTGGAAAAGCAAAAATCATAAACATAAACAGCGTTATGGTGTAAAACTCCCAGCCCTGTGGATGGAGATTTCCCATTGCTTTCAACTCTAATAGATAGGCGAAAATCCCCATAAGAAGGTAGTAAAAAAACCACTCTCCAATGGATAACCAAATACTTTTGTTGGCAACAGGAATCAGCAGAAAGAGTTTATTGCCAATAATAAAGGGAATATTAGCCAATACTATGGCTGTAATAAGCAAAATATTTACCGCAAGGTCTAGATTCATGTTCTATCCTTTTTATGGGAGAGATTTGCACGAGATGAATAAACGAATGGAAGTATGCTCATGCAAAACTCTCTATAAGAGTTTAAACGCCTGAGAGCAAAAGAGCCCTTACGGGCTCTTTTAGAAAAGCTCAGCCAAGCCATGCTTAATGTGTGATGGCAATGGCATTATAGCAAAGATTGATAAAGGCTGAGGGGAACAACCCAAAGATCAGTAGTGCAATAGCCACAAAGCTGACTGTCCAAGTGGTAGCTTTGTTTACCCCTTTAATCGGCGTACTGTCTTCAGGCACATCAAAGTACATCACTTTGACCAGTCGTAGATAGTAGAAGGCACTGATAACAGCTGTGACAACAGCAATGATTGCCAACCAGACAAAGCCTGCTTTGACCACCTCTTCGATCACTAATAATTTAGCAAAGAAACCGATAAAGGGTGGGACGCCCGCCATTGAGATCATCGCAAAGAGCATCATCAACGCCAGCCATGGGTTACGTGCATTGAGGCCTTTAAAATCATCAATACGGTCAAATTCTTGGCTGCCTTTCCCAAGGACAATCATCATTCCAAAGCCAACCAAACCAGTAATAGCGTAAACCAATACATAGTACATAGCAGCGGCATAGCCATCAAAGGTTCCAGCGATAAAGCCAAGTAAGATAAAACCAACATGACCAATACCAGAATAGGCCAGCATCCGTTTTAGGTTATCCTGGGCAATGGCAACGATTGACCCCACAATGAGCGAAAGTACAGAAACAATAATCAATAGTTGCTGCCAATCCACCAACAAACCTGGCATGGCTTCAACCATTAGGCGATAAACCATGGCAAAGGCTGCAATCTTAGGAATGGTTCCAAGTAGCATGGTAACCGCAGTGGGGGCACCATGATACACATCAGGCACCCACATATGGAAAGGTGCTCCCCCCATTTTAAAGATCAATCCAATCACCACAAAGACAACACCAAAGGCAAGAACCGTATGGTCTGCATTACCTGTTGCTATAACCGCAGCAATCTTGTCAAAATTAATCTCTCCAGTCGCTCCATAAATCATAGAGAAACCGTAAAGTAGCATGCCCGTTGCTAAAGCACCTAATACAAAGTATTTAGAAGCCGCTTCTACAGCCACACCAGAATTACGATGCAAGGCAATAATTGCATACAAGCTCAATGACATGATCTCTAAACCTAAATACAAGGTGATTAGGTTATAGGATGAGATCATCACAAACATGCCTAGAATGGCAAAGAGCCCTAAAACATAAAACTCTCCAGAACCATACTTCTTTTCAGCCATAGAGGTTTTAGAAAATAGGAAAACCCCCAATGCAA
>CAYOOU010000036.1:0-7367 GCA_964405635.1 uncultured Piscirickettsiaceae bacterium | reverse complement strand
CCATACTTCTTTTCAGCCATAGAGGTTTTAGAAAATAGGAAAACCCCCAATGCAACAAGAACCGTAAAGATTTTGAGCACATCTGCCATCGCATCTCTGACAAAGCTGCCATCAAAAGTGACCACTTGCTGTGCGGTAAAGCTATCCACAATCAACCAGCCCACCACAATCAGTGAAAGCTGTGTGGCATAGTAAGTCGCATTCTGGCAGCGCTTGCTCCAGACGGTATCCCCAATCAAAACTATCGAGGCTAAAATCAACAGTGCAATTTCAGGGATTGCAGGTGCAAAATTTGGAATAACAAAATTCATATTATCGACTCACCTATTTTTATAATTTTGATGTGGTTGCTTGAATCAGAAGGTGACCAATCGATTGATCCATCACTTCAATTAGGGGTGCTGGATAAACACCTAGCCCAACCACAGCAATGGCCAATGCGGTCATAATGGCAAATTCACGCTTATTCAAATCGGTCATTGAAGCGACATTGTCATTGGCCACTGGACCAAAGAAGACGCGTTTCACCATCCATAGCGTATAGGCTGCACCAATCACCAAGGTTAAGGCAGCTAAAGTTCCATACCAAGGGTTAGCCTTAAAGGAGGAAATAATCACCATAAACTCTCCAACAAATCCTGAAGTTCCAGGAAGCCCGACATTCGCCATCGCAAAGAGTACAGCAAAGAAGCCAAACCAAGGCATCACATTGACCACACCACCATATGCCTTAATTTCTCGAGTGTGTAAGCGGTCATAAAGTACACCTATGGCTAAGAACATGGCACCAGAAATAAATCCATGGGAGATCATTTGAACCATTGCCCCTTGCATACCGATGATAGAACCTTGAGCATCACCTGTATTGGCCACAATGTCATACACCAAGAACATCCCTAGCGTAACAAAGCCCATATGAGAAATTGAGGAATAGGCCACCAGTTTTTTCATGTCTGACTGCACCATTGCAACAAAACCGATATAAATAATGGCAATCAATGAGAGGGCAATCACCAACCAGTCTAATGCCATCGAAGCATCAGGGGTAATTGGCAAACTAAAACGTACAAAACCATAGCCTCCCATCTTCAACATAATCGCCGCCAGAACAACCGATCCTGCTGTTGGGGCTTCTACGTGCGCATCTGGCAACCAAGTGTGCACTGGGAACATTGGAATCTTAACCGCAAAGGCAATTAAGAAAGCTAAGAAGATCAAGATCTGTGCGGTCATGCCTAGATGCATAGAGTGGAAGTCTAAGATGGAGAAGCTGCCGCTCTGATAGTACATATAGATAAAGGCCACCAGCATAAAGACCGAACCGAAGAAGGTATAAAGGAAAAACTTCAAGGTTGCATAAACACGGCGAGGCCCACCCCATTTACCGATCACAATAAACATTGGAATCAGCAAGGCTTCCCAGAACACATAGAACAGTACTGCGTCTAAGGCAACAAAAACCCCAACCATCATACCGCCCATAATAAGGAAGGCACCCATATATTGCTCAACCCGCTCCTTAATCACTTCCCATGCTGAAGCGATCACCAAAACTTGGGTAAAGGTGGTTAACAATACTAAAGGCATAGATAAGCCATCGACACCTAGGTGGTAGTGAATATTAAAAGCTGGAATCCAGCTTGTATATTCTACAAATTGCATTTTAGCTGTAGAGGTATCAAACTGCGTCCACAGTGGTATTGACAGAATAAAAGTGAGCACCGCTACAGCCAAAGAGAGCCATTTGGCAACAGTTGGCCGATCACGACCAACGAACAATACCAGCAGACCTCCGATAATGGGTAACCAAACTAAGGTACTTAAAATTGGAAGACCAAACATATCTAAACTTATCCTTTATTATTCTTATTCAATTACCACAAAACCCAGATCAACATACCCAATAGGCCAAAGATCATCACAAAGGCATAATGGTAGATGTAACCGGTCTGCATGGTACGCATCGCACGGGCAGCGTTATAGACGCTCATAAAGGTATTGGTTACCAACCCAGTATCAATCAGCTTAATATCAATCTTCTGCCAGAAGAAGTTACCCAACTTTAAAGCCCCTCTGACAAAGACAACCTCATTAAACTTATCAAAGCCATAGGCATTCTCTAGAACCTTATAGCCACGTGGACAAGCCTCTTTGATTTTAACGGGAATGGCTGGATTCTTAATATAGAAGAACCACGCTAAGAAGACACCTGACAGAGCTAATATCACAGGTAGAGACATAAATCCATGAAGTGCCATACCTAAAGCCCCACCTTCTACAAAATGGTGTAGATAAATTTCATGTAACACATTGTGCTGTTCAAATACAGTGATGGCATCGGCAAAATAGTCACCAGACAAAATTTGACCGACCATAGGCACACCAATAATCACCGCTGGGATGCTCAACATAATCAGCGGGAAGGTAATCACCCAAGGAGACTCCTTAATCTTATGACTCTTCACATAGTCACTCTCTTCGCCGTGAAAGACAATAAAGAACATACGGAAGCTATAGAAAGCCGTGACAAAAACACCAACCAATAATAAGACGTAGGCAAAGCCCGATCCCCAAACTTCAGTCTCATGTACGGCTAACAAAATAGAATCTTTGGAGTAGAAACCAGAGAATCCTGGGAAGCCAATCAATGCCAAGGAGCCGATTAACAACGCCCAGTAGGTAATGGGCATATATTTCTTCAAGCCCCCCATCTTACGAATATCTTGATTATGGTGCATGGCAACAATGACCGAACCTGCCGCCAAGAAAAGCAAAGCTTTAAAGAAAGCATGAGTCAATACATGGAACATCCCTGCAGCATAGGCAGATGCACCCAAGGCCGCAGTCATATAGCCAAGCTGAGACAAGGTAGAGTAAGCAACCACTCGCTTAATATCATTTTGGATAATCCCCAAAAGTCCCATTAAGAAAGCGGTCAAAGCACCAATAATTAGAATAAAACTTAAAGCCACTTCCGACAACTCATAAGCTGGTGACAGTCGAGCCACCATAAAGATCCCAGCTGTTACCATGGTTGCAGCATGGATCAGTGCAGAAATCGGCGTTGGACCTTCCATTGACTCTGGTAGCCAAACATGCAGTGGTATCTGAGCAGATTTACCCATCGCCCCCACAAAGAGAAGCAGAACCATAACGGTAATCATTGACCACTCAACACCTGGCCAGAAGCTAATGGTGTCATTTACATGCTCATTCAGCTTGGCGAAAAACTCTTGGTAATCCATCGTGCCAAAGAACATAAAAACAATGGCGATTCCCAAGATAAAACCAAAATCCCCCACACGGTTTACCAAGAAGGCTTTTAAGTTTGCTTGTATTGCAGATTCACGCTTCATATAGAAACCAATCAGTAGGTAGGAAACCAAACCAACGGCTTCCCAACCAAAGAATAGCTGCAAGAAATTATTTGCCATCACCAAAGAAAGCATGGAGAAGGTAAATAATGAAATATAGCTGAAAAAGCGCTGATAATATGGGTTGTCATGATCGTAATCTTCGTCATGATCCATATAACCGATGGTGTAGATATGTACCATTAAAGAAACGAAGGTCACTACCAGCATCATCGTAGCGGATAGGCTATCGATCATGTACCCCAGTTCAAACTTAATGCCTTCAGCTTCAAACCATGTATAGAGTGAAGCGTTATAAGGGGCATGATCACCCAAGACAAATAAGTTAAAGACATAGGCTGCCAGAACCGTAGAAATAAACACCCCTAAGATGGTGACCGTATGCGCTCCTTTACGCCCAATCTGCCGACCAAACAGGCCAGCAATCATCGAGCCGATGAGAGGAGAAACTAAGATAACAGTTAAAATCGTGTGTAACAAAGCTGTATTCTCCTATCCTTTAAGTGAGTTAAGGTCATCAACATTGATGCTCTTACGATTACGGAAGACCAGAACAATAATGGCCAACCCAATAGCGGCTTCTGCAGCAGCCACGGTTAAAATAAAAAAGACGAAAATTTGTCCAGTCACATCATTTAAATAAGATGAGAATGCGACCAAGTTGGTATTAACGGCTAAAAGCAATAGCTCAATAGACATCAACAACACAATAATATTCTTTCTATTTAGGAAAATGCCCGCCATGCTAATGGTAAAGAGGACAGCACCAAATACTAGGTAATCTGACAAGGCAATCATTCTTCTTTCTCCTCTTTGATAATCTCTTTTTCCACCACAGGTGCCATCTTCACCATTTCAAAACGGTCTTTGGCTTGCACCTTAATCTGTGCATCAATATCTTGATACTTCACCTCTTTTGGCGGACGACGACGCAAGGTCAAAGATATAGCCGCCACAATCCCTACTAACAACAGTACTGCTGCGAGAATAAAGGCATAAACATGCACGGTATAAAGTGGCACGGCAATCGCTTTTGTATTACTGGCATCAGCAGCCATAGGTGCTGGTGCAGGGAAGGCTTGCAAGCCGAAACGTTCAGGCCCTACCACCATATATAACAATGCAAAAATAGCTACAGCGGTTACCACTCCAATTGGGAGATAGCGAGTAAATCCCTCCTTTAATACGGCTAGGTTGATGTCCAACATCATTACCACAAAAAGGAACAACACCATCACTGCTCCGATATAGACTAGAATCAGCACCAAGCCCAAGAACTCAGCCTGTGCCATAATCCACAGTCCTGCCGTGGCAATAAAGGCCAACACAAGCCATAGAGCCGCCTTGACAGGGTTTTTAACAGTGATCATCATCAAACCAGAAACGGCAGCGATGAACCCCAGTAGATAAAAGATAAACATTTCAAAAGTCATTTCAGTTCACTCGCTTGTTATTATCGATACTTCGCATCAGCGGCTCTATCTTTTGCAATCTGCGCTTCATGCTTATCCCCAAAGGCCAGAAGCTTCTCTTTGGTCATAATGTGTGGTCCCCGCTCCTGGAACTCATATTCAAAGATCCGAGTTTCCACTATGGCGTCCACCGGACAAGCCTCTTCACAGAATCCACAATAGATACACTTAAACATATCAATATCATATTGAGTGGTACGACGTGTACCATCTTCCCGTTCTTCAGATTCAATGGTAATTGCATTGGCAGGACAAACTGCCTCACACAATTTACAAGCAATACAACGCTCTTCGCCATTTTCATAACGACGCAAAGCATGATGCCCACGGAAACGAGGAGACAAAGGGGTCTTCTCTTCTGGATAACGCACCGTAATTTTCGGTTTAAACAGGTAACGACCTGTGACCGCAAGCCCTTGAAATAGCTCTGTCAGTCCAAAGGTTTTAATCTGATGTTTAATAAATTTAATCATTGGTAACCTCTTTAATTAAACCATGGACCTAGCTTAAAGTACTGCATTAAGCCAACAACAAATACCCAAACAATGGTAAGTGGGATCAATACCTTCCAACCCAATCGCATGATTTGGTCATAACGATAACGAGGGAAAGTGGCACGGAACCATAAGAATAAGAACAGTAGGAAAGCCACTTTTAGTGAGATCCATGCAAACCCTGGTACCCATGCAAATAGAGTTTCTAATCCTGGAATCCCTTCAAAAGGAGACAGCCAGCCCCCCATAAACATAATAGCTGTCAAAAAGGAGATCAAAATCATCATGGCATACTCAGCTAGGAAGAAGACGGCAAAAGCCATTCCAGAGTACTCCACATGGAAACCAGCAACGATCTCTGACTCCCCTTCTGCCACATCAAAAGGCGCACGGTTAGTCTCGGCTAGCCCTGAAATAAAGTAGACTAAAAACATTGGTAGCAATGGAATCCAATACCAGTGCCAAATGCCCCCCTGCTGCCCTTCTACAATTTTAGTCAAGTTCATGCTATCGGCGACCATCAGTACGGTAACCAAGGCAAATCCCATCGCAATCTCATAGGAGATTTTTTGTGCCGAAGCACGGAGCGCTCCAAGGAAAGCGTACTTAGAGTTAGACGCCCAACCAGAGACCACAATCCCATAAACAGCAATAGAGGCAATGGAGAGAACATAAAGAACCCCCGCATCAATATCTGCCACCACAACACCGTCATCGAATGGTATCACTGCCCATGCGGCAACTGCTGGCGCAATAGCCAGTACTGGGGCAATCACAAAGAGGTAGACATTAGACTGTGCGGGTAACACAATCTCTTTCATAATCAGCTTCAGCGCATCCGCAATCGGTTGCAACCAACCGGCAGGGCCCACTCGGTTAGGCCCCATCCGTACTTGCATATAACCGATCACCTTACGCTCAGCAAAGGTCAACCAAGCCACAGCCAACATCACCGGTAAAATCACCGCAACGGCCTGAAGCAATAAAGTAATTAAGATGGCTAACCAGTCATATAGGAATGAAGACAGCCAATTTTGTAACGCATTAAACATCTGGTGCTCTCCTTATACCGGTTTTACCGTCGCGCAACCACTGTGGAAGCCAGCGGTGGACATTAAGCCTTTATCAATCAATACCACTTTTTCGGGTACCTCATTGTTGATATTGGCCACCAAAGTCACTTCCAATCCATCTTGGAAAACCATCACTTCATCGGAATCACAACTGTGTACCTTTGCCTCAACTTTAGGCGCATCATGCGCTGCCTGCAAAGAAGGTGAACGGCGCACAATTGGGTCACTGCCATAAAGTGGTACCAGTGGCACACAGTAAGTTTCACAATCTGTGTTATGCAACTCAAATTTCAGTTCATCAAAGTCAATGGAGTGCTTCACTTCCATCTCTGGAATCTCTGCCAACACTTCATTACTGTGGGTATAGTCAAACCCTTTTAAGCCGCATAAATTACCTAGCACTCGTAGTACTTTCCAACCCGCTTTTGCTTCACCTGATGGTTCAACGGCCATTTTAAAAGATTGCTTTTCACCCGTAGCATTCACAAAGGTGCCCGCAGTTTCAGCCCAAGCTGCAATTGGCAACATTACATCAGCATACTGCTTTTGCTGCTCACTGCTAAAGAGCGTGAAGTTCACCACAAACTCTGCCGACTGCATGGCTTCTAACGCTTTTAAACCTTCTTGACAGTCCAGCTCAGGCTCAACAGCATAATTGACATATGCCTTCATTGGGACAGTAATCATTGATTCGACAGGCACACCACCAAATTCAGGTGTGGCATTCACCCAGCTGGCACCCACTTCATTTGCCGCCATCGGCAGAACATCCAGCTGAACACCGGTCAATTCGCTCAACTTACTGGCCAGCTTTACAAACTGTGAGTAGTTGCTGTCCATCTGTGCAATTTGACCAATCCAAAGCACGCTCTTCTCAGAGTCAGCAGACTTTAACGCCTTCGCCAAGTTTTCTGCTTCCATAGAAACTGCGACATCCTCTAACCACTCAGGGGC
>CAYOOU010000035.1:0-14278 GCA_964405635.1 uncultured Piscirickettsiaceae bacterium | reverse complement strand
ATGAGTCAGATTTATTTAGTGGGCGGAGCGGTACGAGATCAGCTACTGGGCATTCCCAATTATGACCGTGATTGGGTGGTGGTGGGGGCGACACCTGAGGAGATGTTGGCTCAGGGATTTGTTCAGGTAGGAAAGGATTTTCCCGTGTTTTTGCACCCCGAGACTAAGGAAGAGTATGCTTTGGCTCGTACGGAGCGTAAGCAGGGGCAGGGGTATCATGGTTTTAAAGTATTTGCAGACCCTTCAGTGTCCTTAGAAGCCGATTTAATGCGGCGGGACTTGACCATCAATGCGATGGCGCAAGACCCTGAAACGGGTGAAATCATTGACCCTTATGGGGGGCGACAGGATTTAGAAAATCGCGTTTTACGCCATGTTTCTCCTGCCTTTTCTGAAGACCCTTTGCGGGTGCTACGAGTGGCACGCTTTGCCGCCAAGCTAGCACCTTTTGGTTTTAAGCTGGCAGATGAGACTCAAGCCTTAATGCAGCAGATGGCGACCTCTGGTGAGCTGGAGGCCTTAACACCCGAGCGGGTGTGGCAAGAGGTGGTTAAGGTGCTTAATACTGATCAGCCAGCGGTTTTTTTCGAGACCCTGAGACAGGTAGAGGCATTGAAGGTGCTGTTTCCAGAAATAGACTGTCTGTTTACTGTGCCTCAGTCGCCTAAACACCATCCTGAAGGAGATGCAGGAACGCATACCATGATGGTGCTACAAGCCGCCGCTCAACTGTCCAAATCCCTTGTAATCCGTTTTGCCAGCTTAATGCACGATGTAGGTAAGTGTGCGACAGATCCAGTTGGCTGGCCAAAGCACCCGCAGCATGAACAGTTGGGGGTGCCGATTGTGGAAAGGCTCTGCCAACGATACCGAGTCCCTAAGTCGGAAACGGCCTTTGCTAAACTGGTGACTCGCTGGCATGGGGAGATTCATCGGGGGGTGGATTATGCCAAAGCGGGGCAGGCAGAGGCCATCTTGCAGGTGCTGGAGCAGACCAATGCCTTTAAAAAGCCGGAGACTTTTCAACAACTGCTTACCTGCTGTTATGCCGACCACCTAGGACGAAAAGGCTTTGAAAACAGCCCCTACCCACAGCAAGACTTTTGGCAACAGGCGTTAGCCGAAGCGATGCCAGTAGACATTCAAACCATTCTTCAGCAGGGCTTTAAAGGCAAAGCCATTAGCGATCAGGTGCATCAAGTGCGACTGCAGCGGCTACAAGAGTGGTTGTCTGCTTAACAATCAAGTCATACTCCCTTCATATTTTCTGCAAAAAATGTAAAAAAATAACATAAGATATAATCAAGTTCTAATGTTTTGTTTAATGACTTGGGTGACTTGATATATGGATAAATAAAAGCAACTTATCAAGGAGTATTTAGAATGCGACACTTAAAACCTTTTTTCAAAGCCGCTTTATTGGCTGCAACCGTGATGACAGTACTTACTGGTTGTGGTGGAGATTCAAATACCACAACGATTAAGTAGCAAGGAGAGGTGGATGTTATTGTATCCATCAACAGTTTACCTGCTTATACCTTAAATTATGACCAAAAACAAAGCCTGACCTATATGTGGGATGAGGAACGTTTGGCGCGAGATCTCTATAAGGCACTATACAATCAATATCCCAATGCAAAGCCGCTTTATAATATCTATACAAAATCAGAAACCAAGCATGTAACCTGGGTGGAGGCATTGGCTGAAAAATATGATTTAAACCTTACGAATACCACAGACCTTACAGGCGGTTACAGTGCTCAGGTATTGTCAGCTTATGCGGAGGGTATTTTTATCTTGCCTGAGTTAAAAAACCTTTATGATACTTTGTATGCAGAAGGCGTTAATAGTGAAGTGGATGCCCTGAAGGTTGGCTGTAAGGTTGAGGTGACGGATGTCAATGATTTAAATAGTTATATTACCGTGGCGGGTAGCGCAGAAGATATGAAGTTAGCTTATGAGAACCTGCGTAGTGGCAGTTACAATCACTACTGGGCTTTTGATGGTGCCTTAAAGCAAAGAGGTATGAGTGATGGATGCTGTAGCTTAGGTGCAAACTATTGTCATCCTGAGTATCCTCAGCAGCAAAATGTTCAAGGACATGGGCAGCAATAAGAAAAGTTTTGATTGGATTACCAAAAAAACCGCCCTGCTTCGGCAGGGTTTTTTGTATTTCAGTAGAGACAGAAGTTGTAAAATTAAACGCTATATTAATTAATGAAGGGTTACAGTATGGCCAGCGGTTCTAAACTTAAATCTTACCTATTGGCAGGCGGTATTTTACTGTTTGCGATAGGGATGTTTGCCTATCTTAAAGCAACCAAGCCCCATCAACCGCCTGTAGAAGTGAAGGAAAAGGTATGGCCTGTAGAGGTGCAGACGGTGCATCTAAAGGCGTGGCAGCCGGTGGCACCGCTTTATGGTAAGGTGGAAGCACCACAGCTGGTAAAGGTAGTCGCACCAATAAGTGGGGTGGTGGCTCAGTTGCCCGTGCGAGAGGGGCAGCTAGTGGAAAAGGGACAGTTGCTGGTGGCATTGAGTGAGGCAGACAGAAGCTTGCCGGTACAGAAGGCACAAGCTCAGTTGAGTCAAGCGCAAGCGCAACTCAAACTGCAGCAGTTGGCAACCGAAGCCAATAAAGCGCAACTGCAACAGGCTCAAGCTATTTTGCAGCTGAAAATAGAGGCAGTTCAGCGAACCAAACAACTGATTAAAAAGAACTTGGCCTCTCAAGCCAAATTGGATCAGTCTAAAGAAGCAGTGGTGCGGCAGCAGCAGGCGGTGACGCAAGCCCAGTTGGTCGTTTCGCAGCAGCAGTCACGGATTCAGCAGTTAAAGGCGCAGGTACGCTCCGCTGAAGTGGCACTTGAGCAGGCGAAGTTGAATGCCGAACGCGCCTATGTGGTTGCGCCGAATTTGATACGGGTAGCAAAGGTTCAGGCAGCACAAGGCGATCGTGTCAATCCCAATGCGCCTCTATTGACATACTATCAGCCAGAGCAGTTAGAGATCCGTGCGGCACTGCCGATCACCCTGTTTGATCAAGTCTATCCTCATTGGCAGGCTGGGCAAAAACTGATAGGGCATGCAGCTTCGGTGGCCGGTCCGGTAAGGGTGAAACTGGTGCGGTTTGCTGCTCAAGCCCAAACTGGCACAATCGATGCCTTTTTTAAACCGATTTCAATTTTAGAATCTAAAAAAACGCAAAAAAATGCCAAAATTCCCAGTCCTGCTTTGCTTCCCGGGGCTTTGTGGCACTTTGATTTGACGCTATCCCCCGTGAAAAACAGTTTTGCGGTGCCTTATACCGCACTTTACGGCATGAATCGCGTCTATCTGCTGGAAAATGGGCGGTTAAAAGCGTTATCGGTGCAGTTTTTGGGAGATGTGCCGGTGACGGTGGCAGGGCAGGAGCAGAAGTGGGCGCTGTTAAAGCCAAATGTGCCGGCAGATTTAGAGGGTGCACAGGTCATGGTGACCCATTTGCCTAATGCCTTAGAGGGATTAAAAGTTAAGCCCTTACTCATGCAAAGGACTCGTTTATGACAGATCAACCTGTGAAAACCTTTCGCTCCCACGGCATCATCGGCCTCTTTACTCGCCACAAGGTTGCCTATAATTTGGTGATGTTGATGATGATTTTGGCGGGGCTAGTGGCCTTGCTAAAGCTAAATGTTCAGTTTTTTCCCAATTTTCAGTTGGATTATGCCTCTGTGCGGGTAGTGTGGCCGGGGGCAAATGCAGAGGATGTGGAGCGTTCGATTACACATCCGGTAGAGCGGGCACTCAAGACGGTGGACAACGTGGACGAGATGACCTCTACCTCTTCTTTGGGTTCATCGCTGATAATGCTGAAGTTTAAGCCCAATACCAATATGGTGCAGGCGGTGGATCAGGTTCGGCAGAAGGTAGCGGAGCTACGCAACTTGCCCAGTGATGCGCAAAAGCCGGTGGTGGAGCGGATTTCTCGCTATGAGCCAGTTGCCAAATTGTTGGTGATTGCCAAGGATGGTGATTTGAAAAGTTTGCGGCACTGGGTGCGGCAGTTTGAGCAACAGCTATTGGACCGGGGGATTGACCGGATTCAGTTTACGGGGTTGAGCAAACAGGAGATGGCTTTGGAGATTCCTGAAGAGAATCTGCAAGCCTTTAACCTAACACCTGAACAGGTCAAAAAGCAGGTGGCGCAAAACAGTGTAGATTTGCCTTCAGGTACCGTGGGCGATGACGACAGTGTGCGTGATTTGCGGGCGGTGACCCAAGGTCGCAGTGAGCTGGAATTTTCCCAAATGCCGGTGTTACAAAATGACAAATTCTCTTTGTCGTTAGAGAGTATTGGGGAGGCTCAGTTGCGGCCGGTTAAAAATGCCCCTATTTTACAAGTAAATGGGCACCCGGCCATTCAGTTGCAACTGCAGCGGGCAGAAAATGGCGATACCCTAAAAGCATCCAAAGTTATGCAGGACTGGTTGGCGGAAGTTGAGCCCACGCTACCGCCAAGCATAGAGCTCAAAGTGTATGACGAAACCTGGTCACTGGTGAAACAGCGGATTATGCTTTTGGTGAATAATGGGGTAGGTGGCCTGATTTTAGTGGTGCTGATTCTCTATATTTTTCTTAATGGCCGTGTTGCTTTCTGGGTGGCAGTGGGTATTCCCGTCTCCTTTATGGCAACCCTGATGATTCTTTATTTGGCGGGCGGTAGCATCAATATGGTGAGCCTATTTGGCTTGATTATGGCTCTGGGGATTATTGTCGATGATGCCATTGTAGTGGGAGAAGATGCTCTATCGCATCACGAGATGGGGGAGCCGCCTTTGCAAGCCGCAGAGGGTGGGGCTCACCGTATGTTGGCACCTGTGGTGGCCTCATCCCTGACAACGGTAGCCGCCTTTTTTCCTCTGATGTTGATTGGGGGGGAGATGGGCAATATTCTGTTTGCCATTCCTTTGGTGATTATTGCGGTGATTTTTGCCTCTCTTTTGGAGAGTTTTTTGGTGTTGCCGGGCCACTTAAAAGGGGCCTTATCTAAAGTTACGCCGCCTAAGCCAGACGATTTTCGGGCAAGATTAGAAGCCGCGATTGACCGCTTTCGCTATCACACTTTCCGCCGGATGGTACGCTGGAGTTTGCACCATCGAGCAGTGGTACTAGCGGCCACTTTGGGACTGATGATTTTCTCGATTGGCTTGTTAGCAGGGGGACGGCTGGCCTTTGTCTTTTTTCCTTCCCCTGAGTCCACCAAGGTTAATGCCACGATTCAATTTGTTTCTGGTACGCCTGCAGAAACGGTGGAGAAGTTTACGCAAGAAGTGTACAAGGCTTTACAAAAAACCGAGCAGGAATTGGAGCCAGGGATTGTGAAGGTAGCGGTGGTGCAGTATCACAAGGGGGCAAAGGCGACAGGTGCAGTGCATGGCTCCATCAAAGTGCAGTTAGAAGAGCCAGATCAACGCAAAACACGCAATGAGGCCTTTATTAAACGCTGGTATGAAAATATTCCAGAGGCGGCTGGGTTGGAGAATTTAACCATCTCATCTCCCAAGGTGGGTCCACCGGGTAGCGATATTGATATTCAGATGACTGGTGCCAGTCCGGCTAAGCTGAAGCAGGCTTCTCTCGAGCTGCAACAAGTGTTGCGGGACATTCCTGGAGTGAGCGGTGTTAATGATGACTTGCCCTATGGCCGAGATCAGCTTATTTATCATCTAACCCCTGCAGGGCGCGCATTGGGCTTTACCTATCAGAGTCTAGGGTTGCAGCTGGCACAACGCTTTAGCAGTGGCTTGGTGCAGATTTACACCGAAGGGGAGGATGAGATTGAGGTGCGCGTGAGCTTACCTCGAGCAGAGCAGGCGCATTTAGCCTCTTTGCATCGGGTGCGGGTGACCGCACCGAATGGGCAGCAGGTGCCGCTGGCCAGTATTGTCACTTGGCAGACCAAGCGCGGCTTTGATGTGGTGCGGCACTACAATGGGCACATGGCATTAACGGTGCTGGCAGATGTGGATCGTACTGTAAACAATGCCAACCGCATTTTGCAGACATTGGATCAAACCACACTGCCAGAGTTGGCAGCAAAATATGGTTTGAAATACAGTTTTGAAGGCACCTCCAAGCGGCAGAAGGAGACCTTTCGGGATATGCTAATTGGCTTAGTGATTGGACTGTCGATGATCTATATTGTGCTGGCCTGGGTGTTTGCATCCTACGGTTGGCCGTTGGTGGTGATGGCCGCCATCCCTTTTGGCCTGATAGGGGCGATTATGGGGCACTGGTGGATGGGGCTGGATTTAACCTTGCTCTCACTGTTTGGCTTTTTTGGCTTATCGGGGATAGTGGTCAATGACTCTATTATTTTGGTGAGTTTTTATAAACGGCTGCGTGAAGAGGGCTATGGCATTAAAGAAGCCTTGGAAGAAGCTTCAGTGCAACGGGTGCGCGCTGTGCTGCTCACATCACTGACCACCATTGCTGGGCTCACGCCACTGCTATTTGAAACCTCATTGCAGGCACAATTTTTGATCCCTATGGCGGCAGCCATCGCCTTTGGCTTGATGTTCTCCACCTTGCTTATTTTGTTGGTTATTCCGGTTCTACTCTCATTCTACGAGGGCTTTGTTCAGCGTCGAAACCAGAGAGAAAAGGCGAGCAGGACTGGGGATTTTGACAAAAATCCAGCAGAATTTTCCTCGTCAAATGGGTAAAAAGCAGATAACAAATCACTAATATTTCAATAAGAAAACTTGATGAATGAGCAAAATTAAGCGAAAATGGTCAGTTAAAATGTATTGCTGCTCAGATATAAGCTGAGTCGTTACCCGAATTTTTATTAAATTGAGGAAGTAATCAATGCCTACTCGTAGAGAACTCGCAAATGCCATTCGTGCCTTGAGCATGGATGCAGTGCAAAAGGCCAAATCAGGTCACCCAGGTGCCCCAATGGGGATGGCGGACATCGCCGAAGTCCTGTGGAACAGCCACATGAAGTACAATCCGACCAACCCTAACTGGGTGGATCGTGACCGCTTTATTCTTTCTAACGGTCACGGCTCAATGTTGCTGTATTCACTGTTGCACCTGACTGGCTTTGATGTAAGCATCGATGATATTAAGAGCTTCCGTCAGTTGCACTCTAAGTGTGCCGGTCACCCAGAATATGGTTATGCACCAGGAATTGAGACCACCACGGGTCCACTAGGGCAAGGGATTACCAATGCAGTGGGGATGGCGATTGCTGAGCGTGTTTTGGCCGCTACCTTTAACAAGCCAGGTCATAATATTGTTGATCACCACACCTATGTCTTTATGGGTGATGGTTGCTTGATGGAAGGCCTATCCCACGAAGCGGGTGCCATGGCCGGTGCAATGGGGCTTGGTAAGTTGGTTGCCTTCTGGGACGACAACAATATCTCAATTGATGGTCACATTGATGACTGGATGGAACAAGATGTTCCTGGTCGTTTTGAATCTTACGGCTGGCATGTGATTCGCAATGTGGATGGTCACGATGCAGAAGCTGTTGATGCGGCGATTAAAGAAGCGAAGTCTGTTTCTGACAAGCCAACCTTGATTTGTACCAAAACCACCATTGGTTTCGGTTCTCCAAACCTTTGCGGTACGCATGACTGTCACGGTGCCCCACTAGGTGAAGAAGAGATTGCAGCCACTCGTGAAAACTTGGGCTGGAAATACGAGCCTTTTGAAATTCCTGAAGAAATTTATGAAGGCTGGGATCACAAAGAAGCTGGAAAGGCGGCTGAAGAAGAGTGGAACACTCGTTTTGAAGCCTATAAGGCTGAGTACCCAGAGTTGGCGGCAGAGTTTGAGCGTCGTATGGCAGGTATCTTGCCGGATAACTTTGTACCAGAATTTGATCAGTTTATTGCCAAAACTCAAGAAGAGATGCCAAATATTGCGTCTCGTAAAGCTTCTCAAAATGCCATTGAAGCGATGGGACCATTGCTTCCAGAGCTGTTTGGTGGGTCTGCTGACCTAACAGGATCGAACTTGACCAACTGGTCTGGTACGGTTAAGGTCAATAAGGCAAATCCAGCTGGAAACTACATCTCCTGGGGTGTGCGTGAGTTCGGTATGGCGCACATGATGAACGGGATGGTCTTGCACGGTGGTTTCAAAGTTTACGGTGCAACCTTCTTGATGTTTATGGAATTCATGCGTAATGCTTTGCGTATGTCTGCCTTGATGAAGATCGGTACCATCTACGTTTATACCCATGACTCTATCGGCCTGGGTGAAGATGGCCCAACTCACCAGCCTGTTGAGCAAATTGCGACCATGCGTTTGATTCCAAATTTCCAGACTTGGCGTGGATGTGATGCCACTGAGTCCGCTGTTTCTTGGAAGATCGCTGTATTGCGTGGTGACGCGCCAACCGCTTTGGTCTTCTCTCGTCAAAACCTGACGCCAATGGAAAGAACGCCAGAGCAGGTGAAGTTGATCGAGAAGGGTGGTTATGTGTTGCGTGATTGTGACGGTACACCAGACTTAATCTTGATTGCCACTGGTTCTGAAGTGGGCTTGGCTTCAGATGCATTCGATGCATTGACGGAAAAAGGTCATAAAGTGCGTTTGGTCTCTATGCCTTGTACAGATATGTTTGATGACCAAGATCAAGCTTATAAAGATTCTGTCTTGATCCCAGGCGTGAAGCGCTTAGCGGTTGAAGCGGGTGTAACAGACCTATGGCGTAAGTATGTTGGCCTAGACGGTGATGTAGTTGGTATTGACACCTTTGGTGAGTCAGCACCAGCAGGTGAACTATTTAAAGAGTTCGGCTTTACGGTTGAAAATGTCGTGGCTCACGCTGAAAAGCTTTTAGGCTAATTTCAATCTGACGATTTTTATATTAACGGAGTACCTGCCTAGCGGGTGCTCAATGATTAGGAGTAAACCATGACAATTAAAGTTGGTATTAATGGATTCGGCCGTATTGGTCGTATGGCTTTCCGTGCTGCAGCGAAGGATTTCACTAATCTTGAGATTGTTGCCATCAATGATTTGCTAGACCCAGAGTACTTGGCATACATGCTTAAGTATGATTCTGTTCATGGCCGTTTTGATGGTGATGTTTCTGTAGAAAACGGAAGCTTGGTGGTTAATGGTAAAGCCATCCGTATCACTGCAGAGCGTAACCCGGCTGACCTTAAGTGGGACGAAGTTGATGTAGATGTAGTGCTTGAGTGTACGGGTTTCTTCCTAACTGAAGAGACTTGTCAAGCTCACCTTGATGCGGGTGCTAAGAAAGTTGTTCAATCTGCACCTTCTAAGGACCACACGCCAATGTTCGTTTATGGTGTAAACCATGAAGAGTACGCTGGTCAGGCCATTGTTTCTGCAGCTTCTTGTACCACTAACGGTTTGGCACCTGTGGCTAAAGTATTGAATAACAACTTTGGCATCAAGCGTGGTTTGATGACCACTGTTCACGCTGCGACTGCAACTCAGAAGACTGTTGATGGTCCTTCTATGAAAGACTGGCGCGGTGGACGTGGAATTTTGGAAAACATCATTCCATCTTCTACAGGTGCAGCTAAGGCTGTAGGTAAAGTATTGCCAGCATTGAATGGTAAGCTAACCGGTATGGCTTTCCGTGTGCCTACCTCTGATGTTTCTGTAGTTGACTTGACTGTTGAGTTGGAAAAAGAGACTTCTTACGAAGATATCTGTGCAGCTATGAAAGCTGCTTCAGAAGGTGAGTTGGCAGGCGTTTTAGGCTACACAGAAGAAGCCAATGTTTCTACCGACTTCCGTGGTGATTCTCACCCATCAATCTTCGACTCTAAGGCTGGTATCGCACTAGATCCTACCTTTGTTAAGATTGTAGCTTGGTATGACAACGAGTATGGTTATACCTGCAATATGATGCGTCTTGTTGAGCACGTAGGCAAGTAAGCCGTTCTTAAAACCTCATGCGGTTAAGCTGCATGGGGTTTTCTTCTATTTATTAGTGTATTTTCACGCTTCCAAGTATCTTAATAAATAGAAACCTGTAATTTTAATTTAAAGAGAGGAACTCACCTATGTCTATCCTAAAAATGGAAGATCTAGCCAAAGAAGGCAAGCTAACGGGCAAACGCGTTTTAATTCGTGAAGATTTAAATGTGCCTATCAAAGATGGTAAAGTGGCTTCAGATGCCCGTATCCGTGCTTCAATGAAAACCATTCAGACTGCAAAAGAAGCGGGTGCCAAAGTGATGCTAATGTCTCACTTGGGTCGTCCGACTGAAGGTGAATATGATGAGCAGTATTCTTTGGCGCCTGTAGCAGCTGACTTATCAGAGAAGCTAGGTGAAGAAGTACGTTTGGTTAAAGACTACCTAGATGGTAACTTTGATGTTGCTGAAGGTGAAGTGGTACTTTTGGAAAATGTTCGCTTCAATGTAGGTGAGAAAAAAGACGATGAAGCGCTTTCTAAGCAATATGCTGCTTTGTGTGACATCTATGTGATGGATGCATTCGGTACAGCTCACCGTGCTCAAGCCTCTACGCATGGCGCTGGTTTGTATGCCCCTATCGCTTGTGCAGGCCCTCTATTGGCTGCTGAGCTGGAAGCACTAGGCAAGGCTCTAGATAACCCTGCGCGCCCAATGGTAGCAATTGTTGGGGGCTCTAAGGTTTCTACCAAACTTACTGTACTTGAATCACTTTCTGAGAAGGTAGATCAGTTGGTTGTAGGTGGTGGTATCGCTAACACCTTTATTGCTGCCGCTGGTTACAATGTTGGAAAGTCTCTTTATGAAGAAGATCTCATCCCTACTTGTAAGAAGCTGAACGAAATCATGGAAGGTCGTGGTGCGGGCATTCCTTTGGCAAAAGATGTGGTCACCGGTAAAGAGTTTTCGCCAGAGGCCGAAGCAGAAACCAAGCCAGTAGATCAAGTGGCAGATGATGATATGATTTTTGATATTGGACCTGAGTCTGCAGCTGAGTTGGCTGAGATTATCAAAAATGCTGGGACAGTTGTTTGGAATGGTCCTGTGGGCGTATTTGAATTTGATCAGTTTGGTGAAGGGACTAAGGCAATCTCTTTGGCAATTGCAGAATCTTCAGCCTTCTCTATCGCAGGTGGTGGTGACACCTTAGCGGCGATTGATAAGTATGGCATAGAAGACAAGGTTTCCTATATCTCAACAGGTGGTGGTGCTTTCCTTGAGTTCTTGGAAGGTAAGAAACTACCCGCCGTGGCCATGCTTGAGAAGTGTGCTGCTGAGTAATTGCGTTTAACGCACTCAGAAGTTTTGATGGCAAGAATGGTCATCAAAACTTCATCAACTGGCTGTTAAAGGTGTCATACAATTCCTTCTAACCAGCCGGTTATTTTTATTTAAGTCATATGAAAGTAAGAGGATGTCTCGGTAAATAAATCAGGTTTATTTACCGAGTCATCTTTCTTTCAAAAAACAGATTGAAAAGATTACATTGAAAAAAGGTAATAAAGTTTAATGAAAACAATGAGAAGAACAAAAATTGTCGCGACCCTTGGGCCAGCAACCGACCGTGAAGGCGAACTGGAGAAAATGATCCAAGCAGGCTTAGATGTGGTGCGAATCAATATGTCTCATGGTGATCCTGAGGAGCATATTGGTCGTGCTAACCGCGTTCGTGAAGCTGCTAAGAAATATAATCGCGAGATTGGTATTTTGGTGGATTTGCAAGGCCCCAAAATTCGTATTGGTCGCTTTAAAGAGGGTGTAGTGGACTTAATCGAGGGAGATAAGTTTGCACTAGATATAAATGTCCCAATTAATGAAGGTAACAGTCGTGAAGTTGGGATTACCTATGAAAAGCTTCCTGGAGATGTTAAACCAGGCGATAAGTTATTGCTTGATGATGGTCGCTTGGTATTTGAGGTGGCTGAGGTTATAGGGGATCGGATTGAAACGACGGTCGTGGTTGGTGGAAAACTTTCAAACAATAAGGGCATTAACTTATTGGGAGGCGGTCTATCTGCTGATGCACTGACAGAAAAGGATAAGGAAGATATTTTTACAGCTGCAAAAATTGGAGCAGACTATTTAGCCCTTTCTTTCCCACGCTCTGCTGATGATGTTGAATTGTGCCGTAAACTGGCGATTGAGGCTGGCCTAGAAGCATCAATTGTCTCCAAAATTGAACGAGCAGAAGCAGTAAGTGATGACCTAACGCTAGATAGCATTATTTTAGCCTCTGATATCATTATGATTGCACGAGGGGATTTAGGTGTAGAAGTGGGGGATGCCCGCTTGCCCGCCTTGCAGAAGAAAATGATTAAGCGAGCTCGTCAACTCAATCGTGTCACCATTACGGCTACTCAGATGATGGAGAGCATGATTGAAAATGCTATCCCAACCCGTGCTGAGGTATTTGATGTGGCCAATGCCGTCATTGATGGCACTGATGCGGTGATGCTTTCTGGTGAGACCGCTGTAGGGCACTCACCTAGTGGTGTGATTCAAGCGATGTCGAGTATCGCTCTGGAAGCAGAAAAAGCCCGTGAGGTTCGGGAGTCTACGCACCGGATGGATGAGAGCTTTAATGCTGTGGATGAGACGATTGCTATGGCGTCTATGTATGCTGCCAACCATTTTGATGTGAAATGTATTGCTTCGCTAACTGAATCGGGCAATACACCACTGCTGATGTCTCGCATTAGCTCAGGGATTCCTATTTTTGCTTTAACACCGCATTTGGAAACGCGTCGTAAGGTGACACTCTACCGAGGCGTTTACCCGAATACGGTTGACTTCTCTGGCTTGACAGATGAAGAAGTGGAGTTTGAAGTTTTGGAAGGTTTGAAAAAGCTGGGTATTGTGCAAACAGATGACCTAGTGATATTGACACGAGGACAGTCTCGAGGCGTTCTAGGCGGGACAAATCGTATGGAGATTGTTAAAGTCCCATAATTTTAAATTTTTTGCCATTGGCTTTTTCGTCTTTTGATAGAAACTGATACAATGGCAAAATAAATTTTATATTTGTAAGCAAGCGTGTTTTATCACTATTCGCTGACAAATCATGAGAGCTTTGCACGAGTGGGGCGCGAGAGAAAAAAGAGATAAAATTTCTCGAATCGAGGCGGAAAACGCAGGCAATAGCGAGCTATTGTCCAGTTTTTCAACGAAGAGTCGAGGAGTTTTAGCCTTTTTTATCCGTGAATCCATCTCGTGCAAAGCTCTCATCATATTGATTTTTTAACATAAACTAAAGGAGTCACGCACATGGCGATGATTACACTTCGTGAATTAATGGATTACGCTGCAGAGCACAGCTTTGGTATGCCAGCGTTTAATGTCAACAACATGGAACAGGTTAAGGCGATTATGGAAGCCGCTGACCAGGTAAACTCTCCAGTTATCCTTCAGGGTTCTGCTGGTGCGCGTAAGTATGCTGGTGAGCCAATGTTGCGTCACATGATTGCTGCTGCAGTTGAAATGTATCCTCATATTCCTGTTGTGATGCACCAAGATCACGGTTCTGACTTGGGTGTGTGTGCTCGTGCCATTCAGTCTGGCTTCACCTCTGTGATGATGGACGGTTCTTTGATGTCTGACATGAAGACCCCTTCAACTTTTGAATACAATGTAGATATCACCCGTAAAGTGGTTGAAGTTGCCCACGCTACCGGTGTTTCTGTTGAAGGTGAGCTAGGATGCCTAGGTTCTCTAGAGACTGGTAAGATGGGTGAAGAAGATGGTCACGGTTCTGATGAAGAGCTAGATCACTCTCAACTATTGACTGACCCTGAAGAAGCAGCAGAGTTCGTTAAATTGACCAATGTTGATGCGTTGGCGGTTGCAGTAGGAACTTCTCACGGTGCTTACAAGTTTACCTCTAAGCCAAGTGGTGATGTATTGAAGATCGACCAGATTCGTAAGATTCATGAGCGCATCCCAACCACTCACCTTGTTATGCACGGTTCTTCTTCTGTACCAGAAGAGTGGCTAGAGATCATCAATAACTACGGTGGTGACATGGGTCAAACCTATGGTGTGCCTGTTGAAGCGATTGTTGAAGGTATCAAGTACGGTGTGCGTAAAGTTAACATCGATACTGACTTGCGTATGGCTTCTACCGGTTCTATCCGTAAGCACCTACATGATAACCCAGCAAACTTCGATCCTCGTAAGTTCTTCGCTGCGGCTAAGGATGCAATGAAAGAGATCTGTGTTGCTCGCTTTGAAGCATTTGGTTCAGCAGGTCACGCAGACAAGATCAAGTCTTTGGGTCTAGAAACCATGTATCAGCGTTATGAAAGCGGTGAGCTAGATCAGCAAGT
>CAYOOU010000034.1:0-14428 GCA_964405635.1 uncultured Piscirickettsiaceae bacterium | reverse complement strand
TCGGTCAATCCACCAAAATCTATGACCGTGAAACTGGCGAAATCCATTATGGTCGCGTACCCGCAGGATCGGTTGTTGTTTCTGGTAACCTACCTTCTAAAGATGGCTCCTACAGCTTGTACTGCGCAGTGATTGTGAAAAAGGTAGATGAAAAAACCCGTGGCAAAGTTGGCATTAACGAACTACTTCGAGACATCTAAGTCAATTGCTTAATACAATAATCCTCCTTAAGGAAGAGTTGATTAAATCGCTTGAGCTTCTGCGGGACTTTAAGGGGGCAGATTCTAGGCGGGCTTTGCAGGCAATGGCAAGCCCTTGTCAAAAAGCCCAACAACGAAGCTGCCCCCTTAAAGCCCCGCCCGAAGGGGGCTAAGCCAAATTCCCCTAGAAAAGCTGGTGAATAAACGCAGCACCAGCTGGCGACAACTGAGCGATGAGGAAATGAAGAATTTATTAGAAAATCAAAAAGTTGAGATTCTTTTACAATACCCGACTTTAATTAAACGCCCTGTTTTAGTCACTGACAAGAGCATGCTTATTGGCTTTAAAGAGTCTGACTATCAAACCCTATTTTCTCAAGCATAAAAAGAGAGCCTCTCTATGACCACACCCACCTCTGAAGCTGTTCAACTGGCACAACAACTAATACAAATTGACTCTGTCACCCCACACGATAAAGGGTGCCAAAAGCTGATTACGGACTATCTAACGCCGTTGGGTTTTCAGTGCGAAGAGATGCGGTTTGGTGAGGTGGACAATTTATGGGCACGCAAAGGCTCAGATAGCCCTACCTTTGTTTTTGCTGGTCACACCGATGTAGTTCCCACAGGCCCTGTTGAGGCATGGAGCCACCCGCCTTTTGCCGCTCATATTGTAGATGGAATGCTCTATGGCCGAGGGGCAGCAGACATGAAAAGCTCTATTGCCTGCTTTATGGTGGCTTGCAAACGCTTTATTGAGGCGAATCCAGATCACAAAGGTAGCATTGCCTTTTTGATTACCAGTGATGAAGAAGGACCAGCTATTGATGGCACCATTAAGGTTATAGAAGCGCTAGAAGCTCGAAATGAGAAATTTGAATACTGCCTGGTCGGAGAACCCTCCTCTTCTCAAAAACTGGGGGATTCCATTAAAAATGGGCGGCGCGGCTCTTTAAGTGGGCACTTGGTGATTAAGGGCATCCAGGGGCACATCGCCTATCCTGAGTTGGCAGAAAACCCCATTCACCGTATGGCATCCGCTTTAGTAGAGCTGACCGAAACCGTGTGGGACAATGGCAATGACTACTTCCCTCCCACCTCTTTTCAAGTTTCCAATATCCATGCCGGCACTGGTGCCACCAATGTGATTCCAGGCAATTGCTCAATCGACTTTAACTTCCGCTTTTCTACTGAACAGACACCAGAAAGTTTACAACAAGGGGTTGAGTCCATTTTAGACAAACACAATCTCAATTATGAAATTGAGTGGAGTCTATCTGGACTGCCCTTTATTACGCCTGCAGAGGGTGCCTTAATTCAAGCGGTTAAGACGGCCACTCAGTCGATCATGGGCTATGAACCAGAGCTTTCTACTGGCGGAGGAACATCTGATGGCCGTTTTATTGCGACTACCGGTGCGCAAGTCATTGAACTGGGGCCACTGAACGAGACCATTCATAAGGTTGATGAGTGCATCAGTGTGACTGATTTAGAAAAACTGGTGCTAATTTATCAAACCACTCTAGAAAATCTACTTCTTAAGAGGAAATATGCCAAATGGAAACTTTAAACATTATTCTGGAAATTATCGCCGTGGTAGGTTTCCTATTTTTTGTATGGCCCCATATTCGAGATGAAGCGTGGAAAGAGAAGTTTGTACAAAATAAACACGCCCTCTCCTTAGTCATCGTTTTTGCCATTATTTTCCTCTTTGTTTTTGGCATTGGATATTTTTTCGATACTTTTTTCCCGGTGGAACGATTGGATAAATAGCATATAAAGTTTTATAATTGTGTGATTTTTATAACATAGAGGCCGTTGTACGAGTGAGGCACGAAGTATTCATCTCGTACAATGGCCTCTCTAGTAGAAGGGTAAGAACTTATGGGAAAACCCGCTGATGCCCAGCTGATTTCTGAGTCTGTATTAGGGCTAGACTTAACCAAAGAAGAGTGCGAACGCCTTTCAGAGATCATTAAACACAAGTCCATTTCTGCAGGAGAAATCTTATTTGATTCTGGCGATCGAGATGGTTGCTTATATATTTTGGTGGAAGGCAAGCTTGAGCTGACCAAGAATATGGGAATGGGCAAGGATATGAATATAGCCACGCTCAAGCCCGGATCCATGCTAGGGGAAATGTCCTTTATTGATGGCAAACCCCACAACCTAAAGGCCAAAGCATTAAAAGATAGTGAAACGCTAGTGCTTGAAAGGACAGAGTTTGAGTCCTTTGTACAAGAGCAACCTATGTTGACCTATCATATCATGCGTGCCATTATTCGCTATGCACACACCATTCAGAGGCAACAGAGTGATCAGTTAATGGACATGCACCGTATGGTTCAAAATGAATACACCGCTCAATACTAAAAGGAGTTAACCATGGGATTTTTAACAGGAAAGCGTGCCCTCATTGTTGGGGTTGCTAATAACAAATCAATCGCTTACGGCATTGCTAAGCAGATGCATGAGCAAGGGGCCGAAATTGCTCTAACCTATCAAAATGATAAGCTAAAGGGGCGTGTTGAAAAAATAGCTGAAGAGCTCGGCTCCAGCATTGTTCTGCCACTAGATGTGACCAACGATGAACAAATTGAGGCCGTTTTCTCCTCTCTAAAAGAGCAATGGTCTGATGGCTTGGATATTTTGGTACACTCTGTTGCCTTTGCCCCAAGAGAAGAGCTAGATGGTCGCATTATTGATGCTTCTACCCGTGAAGGCTTTTTAATTGCGCATGACATCAGTGCCTATAGCCTCATTGCTTTGACCAAAGCGGGTTATGAGATGTTAAAAGCGCGCAATGGCTCTGTTGTCACTATTTCCTATCTTGGTGCTGAGCGAGCTGTACCTAACTACAATGTAATGGGCATCGCTAAAGCCTCTTTGGAAGCATCTGTTCGCTACCTTGCAGCCGACTTAGGGCAAGATGGTATTCGGGTTAATGCAGTCTCTGCAGGACCAATCCGTACATTAGCCGCTGCAGGCATTAAAGACTTCCGCTCTATGTTAGACAAAGCTGCAGCCGCTACGCCTTTGCGTCGTAATGTGACCATTGAAGAGGTTGGCAATACTGCAGCATTCCTTTGCTCAGACTTAGCCTCTGGCATTACCGGTGAAATCACCTATGTAGATGGGGGATACAATATCACCGCTTCAACCTAAGACGGCAATCTAAAACTGATACCTATAAAAAACCGGGCAAGATTTTGATAACTTGCCCGGTTTTTTTATCGGTTCTAATCTGTACGACCAACCCAGATTTCCTATTTTTCTGAAGAGACTTCCTGAACAGCGGCTTCTTTGAATTGAGGGGTTTCTGCGGTTACTTGAGTCTCTTTAGAAGCTGTTGTTGTGGTCTCTACGGTTTCAGACTTTGACCCCAACTGCGCTTCTTTTGTTACGACTTCTGAGTGATGTCCAGAAGGGTCTGCAAACTGATCATTTAGTTTTTGAATCAACTGCTTAGATTTGTTCTTAATCAGATCTATCCCCTTAAATGTTCTGCGCCCCCAACCGCGCGGTGTTTTAGGGAACATTCCTCGCCAAAAACGGTTGTTATAGGCCAAAGCTTTTGCCACCACTGGGTCCAATACTTGCCAACGCTTAACTTCCCATTGACAGACTTTTTTGCGAATAGCGTAGTGAATTCCCAACTTCACGACTAAGACAGCAGTAATTGAGATAAGTGCATTGACCAAGGAGCTACTAGCCCAACCAATAATAGGCCACTGGTTCAAAGGCTGGCTAATTAAATCAAACTGTACCACAGCAACCCCCACAGCAACAGCTATGCTTCCAAAAACCAATCCATCCAATATTAAGGTTTTACGGCGCCACCCTGCTAAGGCCTCTTTTATTTTGGGTAAAGTTTTATCAACTAACTGATCGGCTATTTTGGCCACCGAATCAGTGATGCGATAGCTTCGCTCTACACTGACCTTATCCATCCGCGCCAAGATATGCTTCAAGTCCTCATCTTTTTTACGCTTAAAACGTTCCAATAGCTGAGGATCAGAAATATCAATGGCAGCTTCTTCATTATAAATAGCGAAAAAATTACCACTTACCAAACCTTGCTGGGCAATCGCTCTCTGCCAAGCACTGATAACCTCTTCAGGATTGTCTTCTTTAGCTGCTGTATCAATCTGGTTGAGTATAAACAATACTTTTGATGCATCGTTTCTCTGAATCACATTTTCTACCAAGTGCTCCAAGGTATCTCTCATTGCACCAGGTTCTGGATGGCGAGCGTCAAAGAATACCAATACCAAGTCTGACATTTGAATTATATGGTCAGTAATCTTTAAAGTTGAGCTCCGTTGGTCATCTGCATCAAAACCTGGGGAGTCAATTAAGATTTTTCCTTTGATCCGCTCTGCATTGACGGTTTTAAGCTGCAAGTAATTATCAACCTTTGCACCTTCCCCAGCTTCTACTTTCTCAATCTCTTTTGAAATTTCAAAAAACGGAAAACGAGGATCTGCATCCAAGGCCAGGCCAGGTAGTGTCGTCACCTCTTTATTTTTGCCATAGCAAATGACGGTAAATTTATCGTCTACTGCTTGATTACCCGTGGTTTGTACAGGCTGCCCCACATAACTGTTAATAAAACTGGATTTACCTGCCGAAAAGGTTCCTAAAACTGAAATCAGAGGCCACCATGAAATTTGTGCTGAAAAAGTTTCCTGCTTGCTAAGCACCCCCGTCCGATAGCCAATCTTATCCAACTCTTTATAAAGCGCCAGAACATCTAGTAGTACTGGATTTTCTTGAGCCAAATGTTGCTCTAATTTGCTATATCTTTCTGTGGGATTCATATTACTGTCCTTTAGTTACCGCCAAGGCATCATTTTATTCATGCTACGCAAGGGTTTTGAAATATTATGATCCAGTTCTCCCAAACTTCTATCCATACGCTGTATAGATTGGTTCATCTGATAAACTGCATCATTCATCTGTTGCACAGATAAAGTTAAATTGGAAATTGTCCCATTCATGTTGTCAAATGTCGCCTTAATTTTAAGTAATGAACGATTCATCTCCGGCAATACCTTCATATGCTCATTGATTTTGGTCATTTGATGGTCGATCTTTTCCATTTTCTGGTTCATCGTATTGGTCATGGTTACCACTGCCTTGGTCATAATATACATATTGGTGTTAATATTGTGCATATCCTTGACCACATTAAAAATCAACCAAAAACCATAAGCCGCCAAAATAATAAAGGCCACCATCATCGGATAGATCACCTTTTCCCAGTGCTTTATACCACCTGTCATTATCTTAGCTAATTCATTAATATTATTCTCGCTATTCTGAGTTTCTTCAGTTCCTTTATTAGACTTTTCCTCTTTTACTTCCATAATATTTTCTGCTGTCGTTTGATGAGGCTGCTTCATTTCTCTTCCTGTTTCATTTAATGCTTAGTAAGGGCTTATGACTGAGTCTGTGCCTTTTGTACTTTTTGTTGAATCTCTTTTGAAAGGTCTGACGCTATCGATTTAAGTTTTTCTGCAGAATGAAGAGCAGCCTTAAATTGACCATGCTGAATCAGTTGACTTACCGCAGCCGCCCATGCGCGTTTTGCCCAGTCCAGCTTATGGTCTGCATAAAATACATTACCTAAGGCACCTAAAATTTCTGGGGTAGGTCGCCACATAGAGAGCGCAAAAAGAATTTTTTCTGCCTTTGAATAATCCTTATTTTGATAAGCCATTAATGCTGCATCCACGGCTGCCTTAGGCGATGCATAAGCCTTAAGAACAGCCTTTGCTTCCTCTTTAGAAATCAACCCTTTTGGTGTGGCAGATTTTTCTGTTCTAGCGCTTTTAGCTTTAATAGAAGCCTGCTCTAAAGGTGTACTTTCTTTAGTAGCCTCCGCTGTAACCTCAGAGCTTTCTGCCTGTTTTTTCGCTGTTTCGGTTTTTGTCGCTTCAACTTTTTTACTTTCTACTGCCTTAGCCGTTTCAACTTTTTCTAAAACTTCAGTACTTGGGTTATGTGCCGTCTCCTTTGTCGCGTTCTTGTGTAAGTCATCAAGAAGCTCCTCTTTAGGATCTGGCTGTTCTTCCACGACAGTTTCTGCTTGCACCTCCGTATTGGCTTGAGCACTGCTCACCAACTTTTCAACTTCCTGTTGTGTTTGAGTTTCAATACCGTGATCCTTTTTAATATCGTCTGAAAAGGCGATATAGAACGTCACTGCCACCAGTAATAGCAGTACAAAAAAGGTATTGTTTATCAATGCTCTAAAAAGTCCCATCTCTTTTATCCTTTGCTCTTTTTCACTCTTCTTGTCCGGCCTAAGTATTTAACTATATATTTTTAAAAATAAAATTCCTTAAAGGCCCTTTGCCTGTATATTCATTCTTGCAAAACTATTTTTATAAAAACTTAGTAAATTTCTTAAATTCTTCGCTGGCTTTACCATTAGGCTCCAGCTCAAAAACGCCTAAGCCTTCACTAAAGGATCGACGATAAGCTGCCCGATTGTGCAATCGTACTGGCAACCGCTTAAGTGCCAAAGCATCCATTGCCTCTTCAGCCTCTTTGGTCTCAGGCACAAAAGGATGGGTATCCGCACGATTAATCACTCCAAAAACTTCAGGCATATTCTCTGAACGAATGGTATGAATTTTCTTTAGAAACCGCTGGGTTGACCAAATATCTGCTTGGCTAGGTGCAACAGGAATGATAATTCTATCGGTTAGGGCGATGGCTTTTTCCAAACTGGCCTCATCGCTCATACTCACATCCATTAACACCTCGTCCACCGCTTGCGGCAACTTAGCTAGATGTGTTTTATCTAATGGTAAAGGGAGTTCAGGCTCATATTGTTCCTCTTGCCTAACCTCCACCACATCTAAAAAGGTTTTTTGTGGGTCTAGGTCTAACAAACAGAGTGACTTTCCCTGCAAGCCATACCAAACAGCCAAATTAAAGGTAATGGTGCTTTTGCCTGTCCCACCTTTCATATTACCAACGATGGTAATCATACGCTATCCTTTTGCCTAATGTTAGTATGTTGAGACCTTTGCACGAGATGAATCCACGGCTAAAAGTGGCTAAAATTCACCTACTCTTCGTTGGAAAACTTGCCAATAGCTTGCCATTGCCTGCGTTTTCCGACTCGATTAAGCAAACCTTATCTCATATTAGCTCGCGTCTTACTCGTGCAAAGCTCTCATGTTGTTATAAAGATCTTAAGCCCTTTTCAAAACCCTATTTCCCTTAAACACCGGGAGCAAAATTTTGAAAAAGGTTAAATGTAGGCTTGGGTAGAGCAACTTGCGCTACCCAGCCAATTTTTTGGTCACAACTTATTTATGAGCTGGCGCTTGATGCTGAGGCTGCTGAGGTGGACGCTGTGCAGGAGGTGCAGGAGGCGCAGGATAAGGCTGATACCCTTGCCCCTGTGGTGCTGGATAGTATGGGCGTGGTGGTGGCGCATAATAAGGGCGAGGCGCACCATAATAACCATTATAGCCGTTATAACCATTGTAATAGTTACCACGGTAGTCACCTCGGTAATCTCCACGGTAGTCCCCACGATAATCACCACGGTAATCGGAATCACCTTTTCCTTCCATTTCAGTATCGGCATCAGCACTAAAGCCCATGCTAAACTTTCCTTTACCGTGACCTTTTCCTGTTCCGTGTCCACTGCCGTTTCCTGAGCCGTTTCCACTTCCGTTACCATAGCCATAACCATTACCATATCCATTGTTATAGCCATCGCTATTCCATGGGCCATCAAACCAGTCTGCAGACGCAGATTGTGAGGCAACCATTGCAGCCGAAACCAATGATGCGAGTACAAGTTTCTTCATGTTATTTTCTCCTAAGTATTTAATAAAGCTTTTGCTCATGGATAGTGCAAAAACTTTTAACGCTCTTTCTGAGAATGTCTGGTATTTATAAATATTTCTTAGACAAACACTTCCAGAGCTTGTTTAAATATGAAAGTGGCAAATACCTACTTTCACTTTTTCTCAAGTTTAGAGCCTTGAGTCACTCATCAATGCCCCGAAAGGCATTTGAATTCTGTCACCATTTCCATTTATCCAATAATCTACCAGCCAAAAGAAGGAAAGCTCATGGACGGCATATTCATATCTGGCATATCAAAACTTGGCATATTCCAGTTCCCCCAATCACCCGCATTTCTGCCTATAAAAGGCATTTTGTCCCAAGGGCTAGCACCTCGGTGTCTACGAGGATAGTAGCCATAGCCTCCATAATTTGGATAACCATAGCTTGGATAGCCTGCATAAGGTGGTGTATAAGGTGTTCTTTGTCCTGCCACTGGATAACCAGAGTAAGCACCATACGCAGGCATCCTAGTCATTGGACTCTCTGGATATCCGCTATAAGGTGCTGTTGGGGCTAGCATACTAGGTACTGCTGGCACAGGGGGTACATTTTGAGTCTTTGGTGTTTCAATCCTCTGTGGCGATCTTTTATGGCTATGGTAAGCTGACTCATCCTGTGGCCATACAACTGCGGAAGCCACTGCTGGAAACAGGGTTCCTATCGTCAATACAATCATCCATTTACTCATTATTCTTTCCTTAGTCTTCTAAATTATGCGTTATCATCAATATCTTTTAACCGAATGCCCCGCTTTTTGCGGCGACCTAGCTTTCGTGTTGCTGTTGTGGTTGTCACTTTTTTAACCTGAGCACTTCCCACCTTTTCAGTCTCTTTAGGTGTTGTTTTTTCTGGTTGCGACTCCGCCTGAATCTGAGTTGTTTGAGCGTTTGATGAAGCCGTATCTTGATTGTCATCACTACTATCTTTTTCATCACGCTCTTTTAATTTCTCAGACTCAGTTTGAATAGGGGGCTGCTCCACAGTTTCATATATTTGTATTGTGGATTCAGCCGTTAACGCCTCCTCTGACGTTTTCGGATGGAGGTTAGAAGTATCAGTCCCTTCTATCAAGGTTCCTTGATCCTTTTCTACCTCCAAATTCGGTTCTACCGTTGCTTTACACTCGGGGGAGTTATCCTCTTTTGCTTTCTCTTCAGGCACAGGTTCTGGTTCTTTGACCGCTTTAGGTGTCTCTTTATCAGGTACTGACACCTGTTCTTGTTTCTCTGTCTGTGTTTCAGCAGTCTTAAAGGCTCTGTCTAACCCTTGTTTTTGAATGCTATGGTAAGGGTCAATTACCGTCTTAACAAAATCAACGGTTTTACTCAGTACCTGCTCTACCTCTCCCTTAACTGTTTGCTCACCCATTTCACAGCTGGGAATTGGTTTGCCTTTGTCATCCAAACCACCTGGACAGAAGGCTGCTTTTGCACTGACACACCCCAGAGGGATCACAACCAAAGTCAATAGCGTCGCCACTAAAATACCAAAGATAAGAGATACAGCCATTCCCTGGAAAATGGGATCAAATAGGATGACACTTGAGCCAAGCACTAAAGCGATTGCTGTGATCATAATTGGACGGGTTCTGGCTTTACAAGCATAGATAACTGCATCGGTTACAGGCGCCCCTTTAGCAATTTCTTGCCGAGAAAAATCTACCAGCAGGATAGAGTTTCGTACAATTATCCCCGCCAGGGCGATAAATCCGATCATAGATGTGGCCGTAAACTCTGCCCCCAGCAGCCAGTGACCTGGTGCAATACCGATAATGGTTAAAGGAATAGGAGCCATAACAATCAATGGAATTAGGAAGTTTTTAAACTCCCAAACCACAAGCATATAGATGACCAACAGAGCAACACCAAAGGCGATTCCCATATCTCGGAAGGTTTCATAAGTTACCGTCCACTCTCCTGCCCACTTAAATCCTTTTTCGGTCAAACCGTCTGGGCGGAAAACAAAGTTTCCACTCAAGCCTTTTAACTCTGGATCTTGATCGATCAGCTTCTGAATCTCGATCATGCCATAAATTGGAGCGCCTAAGCGACCTTGACCTGTACCCACTACATATTCCACAGGCTTAAGATCCTTATGGTAGATACGCTCTTGCTGACGTTCTAATACAAATCTTCCCAACTCTTCTAAAGGTACTGTATGCCCTAATATCGATGGGACAGGAATCTGACCAATGCGAGCAAACTCAGGACGAATAGATTGCGGGGCATGAATCACAATATAAGTCGGTTCTCCACGTTTAAAGCCCTGCTTAACATCACCAAGCTTATATTCCCCCATGGCCATGGCAACCGTTTGGTTAATGGTTTGCACACTGATACCACTCTCCATCGCCTTCTGCTTATCAATCGCAAAACGCCAAGTGTCATGAGGTTCTGCCATCAGGTTGTCCACATCGACAACCATTTCGGCCTTCTCAAAAATTGATGTTAGCTTTTCGGTTAAAGACTTGCGTGCAGCTTCTGTTGGACCATAAACCTCTGCCACAATTGACTGTAATACGGGGGGGCCTGGTGGCATTTCCACCACTTGAACTCGTGCACCGTTCTGTTTGGCAAGCTTATGCAATACGCCTCGAATACTTTCAGCAATTTGGTGACTGGTTCGCTCTCGCTCATTTTTTTCGACCAAGTGCACTTGAATATCTGCATCCCATGGGAATTGGCGAAGATAGTAATGACGTACTAACCCATTAAAGTCGAAGGGAGCAGCTGTTCCTGTATAGCTCTCCATATGCGTAATCTCAGGCACCTCATCTTGTAAGGTTTTGACCAACTGGGCTGTCAAATTCTGGGTAACGGTAAGATCTGTCCCTTCAGGAAAGTTCACCACAACACTAAAATCAGGTTTATTGTCGTAGGGCAATAATTTAACGGGCACCATAGAGCTATAAACTAAGTATATGGCTATCGAGAATGCAGAAATAATGCCTATAAGGAATCCCCATCCTTTGGCTTTTTCAACAACCAAACTTCCAATTAAGCGTCTAAAAAACCGACCTAACTTTTCACTCTGCTCATGCTCTTTTTGCTCTGCTTTTGCCAACTCTTTCATTGATGGCTTTAAGCGTTGTGCCAACCATGGGGTAAAAGCAAAAGCCGCAAACAGGGAAATGATCATTGCAACGGAACCTAATGCCGGAATAGGAGCCATATAAGGTCCCATCATGCCACTTACGAATGCCATCGGCATCAAAGCCGCAATAACCGCTAGTGTTGCAATAATCGTGGGGTTTCCAACTTCTGAGACCGCGTCAATGGTCACTTCTGGGTCTGTGGTATTCGCCAGCAACCAGCGACGATAGATATTCTCCAACACCACCACCGCATCATCCACCAAAATCCCTATTGAGAAGATCAAAGCAAACAGCGAAACCCGATCAATGGTAAAGCCCATCATCCAAGCAGAAAAAACGGTGGTTAAAATAACAATGGGAACCACAATGGCTACCACTGCCGCAGCACGCCACCCTAAGAAGAGCCAGATTAAAAGTGTTACCGAACCAGTTGCTATAAAGAGTTTAAAAATCAACTCATTTACTTTGTCATTGGCAGACTTACCATAGTTGCGACTCACCACCACATCCACGTTATCGGGGATTAAAACTCCCTTCAAACGCGCTACACGCTCAATGGCTTCTTGTGCAATGGTCACACCATTCGTGCCAGGTTGTTTCGCCAAGGCAATGGTCACCGCCGTTTCACCATCCACCGCAGAGTGAGTACCACGATACCCTTCACCTGTATAGTGCGCCACTATACTACGAGGATCACGCCCCTCTTCTACGACCCTAGCAATGTCGCGAACAAAAACTGGGGCATTATTTTTTACGCCAACAATTAAATCTTGTACATCTTCAGCTGATTTCAGGTAATCACCAGTGTAAACCTTATAGAACTGCTGCCAAGCAGAGAAACTCCCAGCTTGATTTTCACTGTTAGCTGCCTGAATGGCTCGCCCAACTTGAATCAGAGGTATGTCATAACCTGCGAGTTTTTCAGGATCAATCTCTATTTTGACTTCTAAAGGCTCACCGCCCACCACAAACCCTTGAGCAGCATCTTCAATCCCATCTAACTCTTGTAATACGTCAAAGCCAAGCAGACGCAGTTGATCGACCCCCAACTCATTAGAAGAAAGCGTAAAGGTCACCACAGGCACATCATCCGCGCCCTTAGGCTTCACCAAGGGTTGCATAACACCTTTAGGCATTTTGTCCATATTCGAGGCCAATTTGTTATACACATTGACCAAGGACTTTTCCATATTCTCCCCTACATCAAACTGTGCAGTGATAATAGCCTGACCACGCTCTGAAATAGAGTAAACATGATCCATCCCCTTGATCTCTTTGAGCAATCGCTCTAGGGGCTCAGAAACTAAAGCTTCTACCTGTTTGCTGGAAGCGCCAGGGTACTTAATCATAATGTCAACCATCGGCACTGAGATCTGAGGGTCCTCCTGGCGGGGCGTCATTAAAATCCCTAAAATGCCAATAAAGATACCTGCAATCAGTAAAAGGGGCGTGATGGGGGAATTGATATAACTTCGAGCGGTATTGCCAGCAAGATCATGTTTAGAATCTGTGTGTGTTGCCTGTTCGGTATTCATAGTCATCTGCTTTTATTATGTAATTGTGTGAGCGTTAAAGAGACTTGACGATTATTCATCATCTTCATGCTGTTTTTTCGCTACAGCAACCAATTTGCCATTCTCCAGCTTCATACCAGATACAATATTTTCAGGCGGATTGACTACTATCTGCTCCCCCTGATCCAAGCCCGCTAACACAATGTAATAACCATTTTCTGCCGCCTTTCCCGGCCTCACCACTTTCATATGTACAATGTGTGTTTGAGGATCTACCGTATAAAGCGTCGGCAGGCTGCCCAACTTACGCACCGCAGACTTAGGCACTACTGGGAATTGCAAATTTTGAGAAGCAGCGTTTTTGACTTGTACTTCAGCATACATCCCAGGGGCAGCAGGCGCACCTAAAGGCAAGTCAAACTTAACTTTCACTGTATGCTGCAAAGCATCTGCCACGGGAAAAACCTGAGCTACTCGAACTTGAATGGGCGGCTTATTGTCAATGTGAGCAATAAAGATTGCCCCTTTCTTAATGCCACTCATAAGGTTGACAGGAATATTGACTTCAATGGTTAAATGCTTACTTTTCGCAAACTCAAGTAAAGGTTGACCTGGCTGAACGGCATCTCCCGCCTCAACCATCTTCTTGACAATCACCCCATCAAAGGGGGCTCTATTCTTGGTATGGGTAAGTTGAACATCAATCTCAGCAATACGTGCCTTGGCTGCCTCCATATCTGCAATCGCTTGCTTCACCTGTGCTTGAACTGCGGCCAAATTTGCGCGGTTTTCAGCATCTTTATCCCCAATGCCCATCGCATCAGAAAAAGGACGCGAAAACATCTGATCCATCATATTGGGTAGAGCCATCCCTGGCATAGGTTGCTCTGAACGGGGACTCCACAGCTCACGGTTATACTGAGCTACTGCATTTTGATAAGCAGCCATCGCTTTTTGAAACTGTGCCATAGCTGACGCTCTTCGAGCCAAAAATACTTTATCGTCGGTTGAGACCAAGAGTTCTCCGGCTTTAAAGGTGTCTCCTTCAATGCCAGCAAGATAATTCACCTCTCCGCCTACCTGAGCGGTAATGGTTACTTTTTTAAAAGGAATAACTGTTCCACCAAGACTTACATAGCGATCATAAGCTGCCGTACCGACTGTCATCACCTGAATAGAAGCTTGGGAAACCTGCGGATTTATTAATAAAAACACGCTCGTTAAGGCGAGAGTTTTGACAACTTTGGACAGTTTCGAGAATTTCATGTAGCGCTCCATATTTTTATCACAGGCTACTGAGCCTGGCCCCCTTATTCAACCACGCAAAAGGCGGGATGGGGGTTTATTTCGTCTTTAAAAAAAAGATAAATGATTTCATTATAAAAAGATAAATAAAAAAACTTATACCGGATAAACAAAAGTTATGAGGGCGATTCTCACCCCTTGAAAAATATATAAGATATTGATTTTATTATAATATTATGATTTTATAATATTATGAAAATACGAAATTGTAATTTCTTATAGCCTAGGATTATAAAATTTTATGACCAACTATAAAATTTGCTATTTGCTTGTGGTGGTTCTATTTTTACTGAAAACAACAGGATGATATGGTATTTAAAGAACGATAAACTAAAGAAAAAATTAGAAGCAAGGATAAAAATTGTAATGAGTCAAACACCCTGTAGCAGCTGCCCAAATTACTTTTGAAACAAGTTATTTCAAAGTAGAAAATGTGA
>CAYOOU010000033.1:3985-14458 GCA_964405635.1 uncultured Piscirickettsiaceae bacterium | reverse complement strand
TGAAGTTTCTGTAAAAATAGATATATTTGAAGAGAGATATTTAAACAGGCTGGATACAGTTGAGTGGGCTAAAAAGAAAACATTCAAATGGTTAAACAGGGACAGTATTCGTGGTTTCACCATGGGTATAATATCAGGCATATTATCTTCAGTCTTTGTATGGTGGTTTACAAATTAACCCCTTTCCATTTTAGCCCTAAATATACCTCCTGCAAAAAGCTCATAGTGTAGAGAGAAAATCCAGCAGTCCTTGCATAATAGCCAAGGGCTCTGGTGGACAACCGGGAATAATATGATGCACCGGCAACCACTGCTCCGCTGGGCCTTTAATGGCAAAGGTTTTCTCAAACACGCCTAGGTTTATGGGACAGTCTCCCAAAGCAATCACCCACTTAGGGGCAGGCAACTGCTCATAGCAGTCCATGACATGCGGCCACATATTTTGTGTGATCACACCTGAAAGCAGCATCACATCTGCATGGCGAGGGGAGGCAACAAAATGAATCCCCAGCCGTTCTAAAGCATAATAGGGATTGGATAGCGCATTGCACTCTGCCTCACACGCATTGCAAGAGCCACTGTCCACCATCCGAATGGCCAATGAACCGGCAAAATGGCGCGCGACCTGATTCTGTAAGGATTTGGCAAGGGCTTGCTGTTGCGCCTCAAGCTGGGGCTGCTCTGTCAATAGACCGGTTTGTATGCGCTTACGCCAAAATTGAAACATTATGCCTCCTAGTTATAAATCATTACCCGCATAACTCAAATCGCAGCTTTTATTGATCAATGGGAAGTCGGCAATAATATTGCCCGGCATCATTAAGTGCAGCGCTTGCCAGTTGATAAACGAGGGGTCTCGTGCATAAAAACGGCGAATACGCCCCGACTCCAACTGACACCAGCAGTAGAGCTCACCAAGGGCGGATTCCACCCAACCTTCGCCCTCTGCTGAATCCGCGATTTGTTTTGGCAGGTCGATTGGGGCAAACGGTTGGGATGTTGACAATAACTGCTCAAGCAAGAATAAACTGTGCAAAGCCTCTGCTAAACGAACGCTAAACCGAGCCGCCACATCCCCTTTTTTCTGCCTCTGCATCTCAAAACCCAAATTGTGATAGAACGCATCTTGGGCGCGCACATCCAATGCCACCCCACTGGCACGCGCCATCACGCCCACTACGCCATACTGTTTTGCCCATTCTGGTTTGAGCTTGCCGGTGGTGTCCAGTCGATCCCACAAAGAGGGAATCTCTTCAATCCAGTCTTGAAAACGCGCTAACTCATCCCGTAATGTGTCTATAAACTGCTTTAGGGACAGAGAGTCTAAGGTTAAGGGTTGCAAAAGGGCATCAAAAGCAAATCGATGTCCAGTCAATTGCTGTATATGGCGACGCGTCTGCTCTGCCAAACTGGTGCTCCAAGCCAAAGCCGCACCAAAGCCGGCATCATTCGGAATAAAGCCTAAGTCAGTCAAATGGTGAGCCAGTCTTTCAAGCTCGAGTAGCAGTGCTGCTTGTCGCTGTGCGGACTGCGAGTTCTCTTGACCCGATGCAGTAATCACCGCCTGGGCAAATGCCCATTGCCAAGCAACACTACTATGACCACTAATGCGACTCACAATTGGCCACGCTTGCTCGGGCGTTTTACCCTGCAACATCTTCTCGATGGCTCGATACTTATAAAAATGCCGCACCTCCTGATGCAACATAAACTCCCCTGCTTGCGAGAAGTGAAAGTGCCCCGGTTCAATAATGCCCGCATGGATGGGACCCACCGCAATCTCATAAACGGTGGAACCGGTCACCCCTTCATAAGGATAGGGCTGTGGCGGCTGCTCAGCCAACTGTTCAGATTGAAAACCTTGCCGCATCACAAACTGATTCGGGGCGATATGCGCATGTCGTTGCAAAGGGCGTCGGTCGTAACTATTGGCAAAATAGACCCCAAAATCTTCCGCCACTTTGCGTTCAAACCAGTTGGCAGCAGGGTGTGAGGTCAATAAACTCTCTGCCACAGGCCTATTTGGATCCAGCAAGATTTTTTCCAGTCGGCGCTCATATCGGGTGTAGAGCATGACGCCTTCTGCTGTATCCACCCCAAACCGTGCCACCAATCGACTCATAAGACTGCCTCCAAATAGTGCCAAGTTTTCTGTAACCACAGCCCGGCTGTACTGAGGCTCAATAAGGAAATGGCTAACCACTCCTGCCAATAGACCTGCTTATTTGCAGACGGCGCCTGAGCATGACGCATCTGTTGCCAAATCTCCACAAACTTATAGAAAATAACGGCCAAAGGTAATAGAACCCCTACACTGAGCAGCGTCGCTTCAAAGGGGGAGAAGCTCTGATAAAAAGCGCCTAATCCCTGTAACTCTGTAAAGAAGAGCGGACTCGGGGGTAAGGCAATTAACCCCATCATAAACAAGCCCACCAGTTCCACGAAATGACGACCCATTGGGGATTCAAACCCGCTTAATACGCCTCGGAAACGGTATCGTCCCTGCTGCTCCAATACGCCTGTTGCTAAAAAGAGCGCAGGCTTCATAAAGGTGTGGGCAGACAGATGCAGCAGCGCTGCAAATTTACCCCCCGTCGCCCAAAACAGCGCAATCAAAGCCATGTGCTCAATCCCTGAGAGGGCAAATAAGCGCATTAAGTCTTTGACATGGAAAATCAGTGCCGCCACAACGACAAGGGTCAAGAGCGTGAAGGTGATAATCAGGATATGCGTATGACTGGGGCTCACCACTAAAGCCACTTCACTGAAACGAAAAAAGCCCAACATCACCGCACTTTCCAAAATCCCCGAAAACAGCGCTGCCACGGGATAGAAAGCGGCGCGTTCAATATTGGGCAGCCATAAATTCATGGGGAAAAAGCCCAGTTTAATCATCAGCCCCAGCAGGGTAATGGCAAAGCCCAACTCAAACAACAAGGCTGAGTGCACGGCATCCACATGGGCTTCAAGCATATCAAATCGCATGGCCTCTTCTCCCAAGCCGCCTTTAGCTGAAGCGTAAATCAGCACGATGCCAAATAGCACCATTGAAATGGCAACCGTGCCAATCACCATATAGTTCCATGTCTGCTGGCGTGCTGCAGAGGAAGGGTTGGTGCGAATCATATAGACTGTTCCTAGGGTGGCCATTTCCAAACCAATCCAATATAACCCCATGTGATTCGCAAGGACTGCCAACATCAACCCAATCCAGAAAATGGCAAAAAAGCGGTAAAAACGGCGGTAATCTTGGAGAGAAATCTTGACGCGCAATGGCAATACTGCCAATGCCAAGGTCACCGCCACACCGACCAATGCAGAAATGAGCAATACCCATGTATTGAGCCGGTCGGCCACCAGCAAACCGCCCCACCAACTCTGTGGGAGCGGCTGTAAAAATAGCTGCACAATCCCAATAAAAATCAGCAGATTACTCCAAGGCAACCCCCGCTGTGCCCAAGCACTTTGCCGCATAAAACTGGCAACAAACATCAACAGAGCCGGCAAGGCCAACCATCCTAAAATCATGCTTGCACCTCCGCTCGAAAGAGGATATTGATGACAATAACGGCCATCATCAAGTCAAAGAAAATCCCCAGTTCCACCAGCATGGGCATGCCATGGGTCGCCAAAGTGCCCAATAAGAACAGGCTGTTTTCAATCATTAAAAAACCCACCACCTTCGCGGCAATGTGTCGCTGCTCGACCATGTACATCAACGCCAATAGCAAGGCCGCCACACTGATCGCCATATAGTGCGCCGCCTGCCCAAAGTCCACCACCAAGGGCGAGAACAGATACCAACTCCCCACCAGCACAGCGGGAATAAACAGAATATTAAACTGTAACGGAATCACGGGCTTAAGGTACTTCCGCATCCCTAAATACGCACTGGCACGAATTAAAGCAAACGGAATAATAATGCCTTTAAGCACCACGGTGAGCCCACCACTGATGAGCAGCGCCACATCACCCGTCTGCTCCCCCACCAACCATGCCACCGCACCCAACATGAGTGAGTTGATGCCATACCAACGATACGCACGACGCACCGTCGTAGTAAAAAACAGGCTCACCATCGCCACCAAATACAGTCCCACCAAAAAATCGATCATGAGATTCCGCCTGCCATGTAAAACAAAATCAAAGAAAGAAAGCTCAGCAATACCGCTACAGCCAAAAGGTTCGGCACCTTAAACAGACGCAATTTAGCCGTGCTGACTTCAATCAGTGCCACCCCCATAGCAACCAAAAACAGCTTTAACCAGAAAACCAGCAGTGCCAAAGGCCAACTCAACGAATAACCAAATGGGAGAAACAGCGTGGCAAACAGCGCTGCAAATAAGGCAAACTTGAGACTTGAGGCGGACTCAATCAACGCCAACTGCCAACCACTGAGGTCGAGAATCATCGCCTCATGCACCATGGTCAATTCTAGGTGCGTTTCAGGGTTATCAATGGGAATGCGGCCATTCTCCGCCAACAGCAACATAAAAAAGGCCACGGCTGCAAAAAGAAAACTCGCCCCCTGTGTCCACGGAAAGTCACTGCCCAACACCTGTGCCGCTCTGCCCAAATCCAAATGCCCCGCCAAGAGCGAGACACTGAACATGGTCAAAATCATGACGGGCTCCACCAAAGCCGAGATAAAGGCCTCACGGCTGGCACCCATGCCCCCAAATCCACTCGCCTGATCCAGCCCCAGCAACATTAAAAAGAATGCCGACAGCGCCATCAAACCGGTCAATGTAAACGCATCACTCCAATCCATAAACCAAGCCTGCGCATTGACCGGCGGCAACATTAAAACCGCCACCACAATCGGACTTAAGACCAAATAAGGCGACCACTGCGTGAGCCATGAGGCCTCACGGCTCAACACCACTTCTTTATGCAGCAACTTTGAAAAATCCGCATAAGGCTGCCAAGGCTTTACCGGACGGCGAAACAGCAACCACATCTTGAACGACTTAATCGAACCCGTTAAAAGCGGTGCCAGTAGCAAAACCGATACAATGGTCAATAGATACAACGCCATTAGGAGACTCCCAGACGATAAGTGAGCAACATTAAGATCAACACCCCTAAAATCATGCCGCTATAACGCAGAGACTCAAAATGCACCATGCGATAGACCCAATAGCTCAGTATGCGCAATAGACGAACCACCCCTTGATACAAACTGCTTTCAAACAGCGGCATCACATGCAAATGGTGTTTCGCTTGAGCAAACTTACTCAGGTGGTGGTCAAAAGCCGTGTGTGCCTGTCGGTGAACCCGCTCTTCAGGTCGATAAAGCCAGCCGAAAAATACCCGAATAGAGCCGGCAAAGCCCGTGGCAGTATATTGATTGCGAGCCGTCGTTTCGCCACCACAAGCCCAAGTGTGACAAAGACGGGTTTGAATACCCAGCCAACGACTGGCCCACCAAATAACCAACACCACACCACTCAATAGCAACAATAGCCACACCGGGGAGACTCGCCCCCCATTATCAGAAACTGAGCGAATCTGACCGTCGGCTGAAAGGAGCTGGTGGGCAATATTGGGATAACCATAATGACTCAAAACAGCGGTAAAATGCTGTAAATACCAAGGGGCAACGAACATCAAGCTCGCCACCACGGCAGCCATTGAAATCATGCCCAACTGCATTAAACGATTTACCTCATGGGCATGACGAGCATTTTCACTGCGGTGCAACCCTAAAAACGAAATGCCGAAGGCCTTCACAAAACAGGCAATGGCTAAGCCCCCCGTTAAAGCCAAGGAAAAAATGGCAAAGGGCACCAGCAAACGCAATCCCATATCGCTAAAGTGAGTGGATCCCATCATCGACTGAAATACCATCCACTCACTCAAAAAGCCATTGGTGGGCGGCAGAGCTGAGATCGACACTGCAGCAAATAGAAAAGTCAAAGCCGTAATGGGCATGGTTTTAATCAATCCCCCATAATGCTCAATATGTCCAGTATGTGTCTGATGCAAGACACTCCCTGCCCCCATAAACAGCAGGGACTTAAACGCCATGTGATTAAAGGTGTGAAACAACGCAGCCGCCCAAGCAAAAGCCGCCAAGGTGGGCAACTGAAGGGATGAAAAGATCATCGCCATCCCCGCTGCCAATAAAATAATGCCGATATTCTCAATGGAGTGGTTGGCAAGCAGGGCTTTTAAATCATGCTCCACCAAGGCGTAGAGCACGCCAATCAAGGCCGACACAGCGCCCAACACGAGCACAATCATTCCCCATGCCAAAGGCCAAGGTTGAAACCAGCGCAATAAAAAGGCAAATAGGGCAAATAGGGCAATTTTTAACATCACGCCACTCATCAGCGCAGAAACCGGAGATGGCGCTGCTGGATGGGCATAGGGTAGCCATACATGCATGGGCACCACCCCCGCTTTTGACAAGGTGCCAAAGGCCAGCAGGGCAAACAAACCCCAGCGCGTGGCACTGTTCCATGACTGGAAGTTCACTTGATCAAATGCCACGGACAGATGTCCGCCCGTCGCCAAAAGGAAAAACAACAGCAGTGATGCAAAGCCTAAATGGGTCATTAAAAAATAGAAACGCGCAGCACTGCGGGTTTTCTCACTGCGGGCATCATTCAAAATGAGCTGCCAACTGGTCAGGCTCATCATCTCCCAAGAGAAAAGGAAACTCAGCGGTGTATTGGCGAACACCACCCCCGCCATCGCCAGTACAAACCCTGCATAAAACAGGGCAAAATGCCCTTTGCGCAGTAAATGTGGCCAATAGCCAACGACATACAACAGATTAGGCACAACCCCCAACGCCAGCAATGCCAAAAAAACCGTCCCCAACGGGGTCAGCGAGAAAAGTGGTTCAACCATAACGATTCACTCGTGAAAGGCCTCTTGAAAAAATTTGAGTGTCGTAAAAACGACTCAAAGCGGAACAACTTCCCCTGTCAAAAATGAATACAGCGCAGAATGTCTGAGTGAACAAAAGGGAAATCGAAGAGGCGCTATTATAGACAATTCCCCTAAGAATTTCAAGGTTGAGCGCTCCAATTGTTACCCTAAGGCATGCTTAATGGACTAGGGAGCGGCACGTAGCGCTCCACAATGAACTTAAGACTTATGGGTTTTATGTTTTGCTACGATACTGCGATCTCGCCCACTTTCTTTCGCAACATAGAGTGCCTGATCTGCTTCATTAATCAGATCAATTTCAGAGTCCACATTGACCTCTGGATAGGTAGCAATTCCACAGCTTATGGTGACATGTAACTTTTGACTACCATCACTGACTTCACTGTCTTTAATTCTATGACGAATCCGCTCACATACTTTTAACGCATCTTCTGAAGAAGCACCATGCATTACAATCAGGAATTCTTCGCCACCATAGCGAATAACGACATCTCCTTCCCGTAAAGCCTCTTTAATCGTATTGGAGGCCATCACGATTACCTTATCGCCCACTAGGTGACCATAGGTATCGTTAACATTTTTGAAATGGTCAATATCCAACATAGCCACACTTAGAGAAGCGTGCTCCCGTACAACTTGACTAAAGCTTTCTCGCAACCGTTCCATACCAAAACGGCGGTTATAAACATTAGTTAAAGAGTCAAAAGCTGCCAGCTTTTGAAAGCGCTCATGAATCAAAGCATTGTTAATGGCCAAACCAATGCTTCGGCTAAACAGCTTAACCAATTGAATGGTACGGTCATCTGCAGAACGACCACCGGTTGCTGCAACCAGCACGCCTGATACCACGCCTTTATACTCCAAGGGTTCTACAAAAATCTCTGTAGGGTGAAACTTAGCCAAGACTCCATCAAGCTCTATATTTTGGGGTAAGGTTATATGAAAAGATTTGTGATTATCTACGGCTTTTTTAATCAAATCGTGCCTCTTAAGTTGTCCCGCACTGGAAATCCCAATAGAAGAGACTAGGCTGAGCTCTGCATTTTTGACAACCATCACTGCCGCGGCTTCAATATTGGTCGAATCAATCAGGAGCTGCATTGCATCATCAGATAGGCTTTTTAGCTCCATATTTTCAGACATAATTTTGGTAAACTTGTTATACACCACCTCAACTTCATGCGCCTGAATCAGTGCATGCAACATCTCATTATAAGCTTTAGCTGTCGTGCCAATTTCATCATCGGAGGTGACTTCAATACCGCACATCTCGTCACTACATTGGGCATTTTCATCTAAAAAGTCCTTATTTTTAAGCCCATTAGCAATCACTTCCATTTTCTGAGAAAGGAGTTTTAAATGTGGACGAATAACTGTGGAGATGAGTAAAAAACTAATAAGCCCGACAGCTTGACCTGAGGCTTGGGAAATAAGTTGAAAATCCCAAGCTAGCACGTCCTCTTCAGGAAAGCCGTACCAAGCTAAAAAGTAAGGAAAAAAGAGGCCAATTAAAACCCCAACCGACTGCATAAAGATAAATTGATCCCAAAAGATGCTTTTGGTGATGCGTGGAAGTTTCATAAAAATTTAGTCCTCAAATTGAATCACGCTACGAACTTTTTGTCCGTGGTAATCAAAGTTATTCAATGCGGTTAGCTCAATCAAACAGGCCATTCCCACCACTTCATAGCCTACTTTTTCACACAACCGGGCTGCGGCTCCCATCGATCCTCCGGTGGCAATAAGGTCGTCCAAAATAATCACCTTTTTGCCATCGCCTTGCTGCATTTGTAACTCGTCTGAGCCATACTCTAAGCCATAGCTCACCGAAGCGGCCACATTGGGAAGTTTGCCAGGTTTGCGAACTTTGACAAATCCTTTACCATGCTTATAGGCCAAGGCAGAAGCAAAAATAAAGCCCCGCGATTCAATTCCGACCAAATAATCCACCTGTTGCCACTCTTCAGATGTAAACAGATCACTGACCGCATCAATGGTCTCTTTAAAGTGTGTTTTCAGTAAAGGCGAGATGTCTTGAAACAAAATGCCAAGTTTGGGAAAATCTGGCACTGCGTCTAAATAAGTAGCTAAAGGGTGGGATGGATTCATCTTTTTACTCAATGCGTTAAATCTTTAGTGTTTTTTTAAGGGATTTCCACCATTTGTATATTATGCATAATGTCAACCAATATGTAATAAAAATTTTTACGGGCGTTAAATAGAAGTTTCTATCATAATAAGTGTAATAATCTTCAGTGAACAAAGTTTGAAAGGAAAAGCGGTGAACTTGATTGAAAATGACTATGAAAAGGCTTTGATGCTTCAACTCACTCCCAATGCTCGTGATTTGTCTGAACACCTGTTTAGCACTTGCTCACTGCAACAGCTTTTAGAAATGCTTTATGAAAAAAACCTTTCCGATCAGTATATGAAACCACACCTCTCTGAAGAATTGGCTCAGCAAATCCTTTATGCGACCTTGTTAGCCAAAACCACCTATTTCCTTCCCAACCCTAAAATGAGTAAAGAAGAGTGTGGCTATTTAATTACCTTAGCTTGTGAAGTGGCAGGTTACACACTTAAAGAATATTCACTCTCAGAGGTTATCACGGCAAGCAAAATTGAAATGCCCATTTTTTCAGATTGGCTGTTAGCCTTTGAGAAACTTTATATCAAACTTTAAATGGGCCCCTAAGCCATGCATTTTTTCTTTTCTCAAACTTTTTTGCCTTTTTTCTGGGTGCAATTTTTTGGGGCATTGAATGATAATGTGTTCAAAAATGCCTTGGTGATGATTGTGCTGTTTCAGCTAGGGCTGGACAGTTCAATTGCGGCGCAATGGGTGACGGCAGCTGCTGGGATTTTTATTTTACCTTTTTTTCTCTTTTCCAACAGGGCGGGTTATTTAGCCGATCACTGGGATAAGGTCAAAGTGACCCGTCAAATCAAACTAGCAGAAATCATCATTATGCTGCTGGGCGTAGGGGCCTTGTGGTTAAAAAGTGTGCCTTTAATGATGATGGTGCTGTTTTTAATGGGATCGCAATCGGCTTTTTTTGGTCCCATCAAGTACGCCCTATTGCCAGAGTATCTGCCAACACAGCATTTAGATGCCGCCAATGCCATTTTTAGCGGTTCCACTTTTTTGGCCATTTTGCTAGGCACCCTTGCTTCAGGCATTTTAGTGGCCAGTTTTGATAGCTATCAACAAATCCTATTTTGGCTTTCTGGCACCACTTTATCCCTAGCAGGACTGGGACTTTTAGCTTCGTTTTGGTTGCCAAAAGTACCTTTGCAACCCGGTGAAACAAAAAAAGAGACAAAACGCTCTTTCGTCCAACTTTTGCAGCAAGCCAGCACATTTAAGCACGCATTTACGGCTATATTAGCCATCTCTTGGTTTTGGTTGGTGGGGGCGGTTTTTCTAAGCCAAGTGCCCGTTTTAGCTCAGCAACTCAGTACGCAGACGTTCTCCCTCTGGTTACAGTTAACGCCTAAGTCTTTAACCACGGTGATGCTCACCAGTTTTACCTTAGGCATTGGCTTAGGTGCTGGGTGGATTGTGTGGCGACT
>CAYOOU010000033.1:2506-3885 GCA_964405635.1 uncultured Piscirickettsiaceae bacterium | reverse complement strand
CCAGAGCACTTTCGTGCCTCAATGGTGGCCACCAATAATATTTTAAATGCGGGGCTGATGGTGCTCTCCGCCATTATGATTATGATGGCCTATGCAATAGGGCTACAACTTAAAGAGATATTATTGATACTTTCACTTGCAACCCTAGGTGTGGTTTGGAAGTTACAACACATCAAGTTACAGTAAATTGTCCCATCATCCCGCCATCTTCATGCTCTAGGATATGACAGTGATACATGTAAGGGGAAACAGAATCCACATAGTCTGTCATCTTTACCAAGAACCTGACCGTACTATTAGCGGGTAGGTAGATAACATCCTTATAGCCATTTTTTTCCCACTTCTCGAGACTATTAACAGAGCCATTTCTATCGAGCGGCACAAAGTGGGTGGCATGGATATGGAAATTATGAGGCATTGGCATTGGGTTAGAAATCTCCCAAATTTCTAGATCATTAAGCGGCACATTTTCATTAATAATACTCTTATTCATCTGTGCACCATTAATAGTGAGTTTACCCATGCCTGCCATACCAAGGCTAAATGTTCGCGTTCTTACCGCATTTGCTGAGCTTGGAAGGGTGAGCGTTGTCAGCGTAGAAGGAACCGCTGTTTTATTGCCCACTGTATTGGAAACCGTAATATTTAAAAAAGTTTTTGTTATGTTTAACTCCTCTTCTTTTGCTTGAAGGGCAAAGATTTGTCCAGCTGCATGGGTTAGATCTAAAACAATCTCTGCCCGTTCACCAGGGGTGAGTCGTATTTGGGATAAAGCAACTGGACTTTGTAGCAGGGCACCATCTGTGGCGACTAGATGAAACGAAGCACCATTAGAAAACGACAGCATATAAATTCCAGCATTTGATCCATTTAGCAGGCGCAACCTTAAAAGTCCTGCTTTAGCTGTAAATGTAGGCTCTATTTGTCCATTGCAGAGCCAAATATTTCCTCTATACCCCCACATTTTTTCTCTCATGCTGGGGGCATAACTAAATTGACCATTGGCATCAATCACTCGATCTTGTAAGACAAGAGGAATATCATCCACACCATAATCTATCGGAAGACCATTTGTCGCTGACTCACTGTCTTCTATAATCATCATCCCCGCTAAGCCCTTATAGACTTGTTCAGCAGTGGAACCCATTGCGTGTGGGTGATACCAACTGGTACAGGCTTTTTGCTTGACAGTATAGTCAGCCGTCCAAGTTGTATTGGGGGCGATGGGTTGATGCGGGCCACCATCCATAGCGGCAGGCACATGCATACCATGACCGTGCATGGTGGTGGTTACGCCTAATTGATTAGTATATTTAATTTTGACGCGCTGACCATTCACCAACTTGAGTGTTGGACCAAGCATGGCTAAGGTTTGATTT
>CAYOOU010000033.1:0-2406 GCA_964405635.1 uncultured Piscirickettsiaceae bacterium | reverse complement strand
ATTTTAAGCATTGCCTTTTAATTAACTTAAAAGTTTGGCTATAGCGATTATGCTTACCGATGGGATTGGGTTACAATGAGCGGAAATTAATTTGGTAGCTACTCAGTTCACCCTAAAATGCGCCATTTCAAGACGGAAAATGTGAGTTTTCAAATAAATGACCTCTTTCCAACTCAAAAATGACACATTTAAAAGGAAGGAACTGAGCAACTACAAAATTTTGTAACTATTCTCTACTTAATAGATGAAGTAAGGAAGGCGTTTTATGCTTAAATGGTTGGTTAAGATTTTGGTAAAACGGTTATACCGAGTTGAAGTAAAAGGGCTGGAAAATTATCTGGAAGCTGTAGAGTCGAATCGACCTATTTTACTGATTGCCAACCATGTTTCTCTATTAGATGGCTTGCTCATTGGACTATTTATCCCTGGTGATACTCACTTTATGGTGCATAAGTCCCACACCCAGAAGTGGTATGAGCGGTTCTTTTTAAGCCATGTCAACTACTTTCCTGTAGATTTCTTCAGCCCCATGGCCACCAAACATATGATTGAAGCCTTAAAAGCGGGGCATCAGTGTATGATTTTTCCAGAAGGGCGCATTACCACGACGGGCTCTCTGATGAAAGTGTATGAAGGCACAGCCTTGGTCGCAGATAAAACGGATGCTCAGGTGGTGCCCATCTTTATAAAAGGAGCTGAACTGAGCCCTTTCTCCTATTTAGATGGTAGCCGCTTTGCTTGGATTAAGCGACAATGGTTTCCCAAAATCACGCTCAGCATTCTTAAACCGACCGAAATTAAAGCGCCTGAAGGGGTAAAAGGGCACGCCCGCCACCGCTTTTTAAAAGAAAACCTGTTTCACCTCATGCGAGACAGTCGGTTTTATGGCGCTTATGAGCCTAAAACGCTGGTTCAAGCTTTGGCAGAAGCCAAACAGACTTATGATGCCAAGAGCAATGTGATTGAAGATATTAATGAGCAGCAATTAAGCCTGAAAAAGTTGGCTTTGGCGGCAAGAATTTTGGGTAAAAAGCTGCATCAGCAACTGCAAGATGAGCCCCGAGTTGGACTGATGCTACCCAATGTATCCGGTATTTCTGTGACCTTTTTTGCTCTGCAAGCCTATAACCACACCCCAGCCATGATTAACTTCACCGCAGGGCTTAATGCGATTCGCTCCGCTTGTAAAACCGCAGAACTTAAAACCATTATTACTTCTCATAAGTTTGTTGAAGCTTTTGAACTGGCACCCGTGATTGAAGGGCTGTCGCATCAGGTTCGGTTTATCTATCTGGAAGATGTACGAGAAACCATTGGCTTAATGGATAAGATCAGTGGCTTAATGGGCGGGCTAAAGTCAACCCCCGGTTTCCATGCAGATCCAGAAAACGAAGCCGTGGTGCTCTTTACCTCTGGATCGGAAGGTGCCCCCAAAGGGGTGGTGCTCAGTCACAATAACCTCAATGCCAATATTGAACAAATCACTGCCATGTTGACCCTGTTGCCAGGGGAGTTGGTGTTTAATGCGCTGCCAACCTTCCACTCTTTTGGGTTGACCGCTGGCCTACTGTGGCCACTGCTTAAAGGGGCTAAAGTTTTCCTCTATCCTTCACCTCTCCACTATGCGGTGATTCCGGAGATGATCTATCAACAAAATGCCAAAATCGTTTTTGGCACTGACACCTTCTACACCGGCTATGCCCGCAAGGCAGACCCTTATGACTTCTACAGTGTTCGAGGCTTTATTGCCGGGGCAGAGCGGCTTCGCCCAGAGACGCGCCAACTCTATTTTGAAAAGTTCCATCAGCCCATTTTTGAGGGCTATGGCGTGACAGAAACTGCACCCGTGCTGGCAGTGAATACCCCCCTTCATTACAAACACGGTTCGGTGGGGCAGTTTATTCCAGACATTGAGTACCGTCTTGAGCCGGTAGCAGGCATTCAAGGGGGTGGACGACTTTATGTAAAAGGGCCGAATGTGATGAAAGGGTATCTCATGCCAGATAACCCCGGCATTTTGCAGCCCCCAGTGGATGGTTGGCATGATACGGGGGATATTGTCGATGTGGATGAAGAGGGGTATGTTTGGATTAAAGGTCGTGCCAAACGCTTTGCCAAAATTGGGGGAGAGATGGTCTCCTTAACCGCTGTGGAAAGCTATATTAATCAGTTCTGTCCAGAAGGGCATCACTGTGTAGTCGCCGTACCCGATGCCCGTAAGGGAGAGCAGTTGGTGCTAGTGACCGATGACAATAGCTTAAGTCGAAATACAATAAAACAGGCAGCAAGAGAAGCGGATATGAGTGAACTTTATATTCCAAAAACGGTTATTTTGGTGGAAGCGGTGCCCGTTTTGGGGACAGGCAAAACCAATTATCCAGAGGTACAAAAAATTGCCGAAAGGCA
>CAYOOU010000032.1:0-14544 GCA_964405635.1 uncultured Piscirickettsiaceae bacterium | reverse complement strand
AGCGCAGCAACTTACCGCTTTGTAACACCAACAACTGATCTAATTGCAAATGGTTGGAGAGGTGAAGTTTCAAGCTTGGCTAGAGATGATGCGGGACTTGGCAAAGCGAGATCATAATATTGGGTTATTGAATGGTGTCACCATTAAGCGTTCGCATAAAGGTTTCTAGGTGGCCGATTTCCTGAGCATATTTCATGAGCACGCCCATTACGCCTTGGTCTTCTTGTTTGGCGGCAATGCGGGCGGTGAGCTGGAATTCTTTGTCGGTGATGCTACCTTGAAAACCCTTGGACTCTAGCAATGCGGCCACAACCCCAACATTGCCAAGCAGCGCGGCGGCTTGCAGGGCTTTGACAGGTTCCCCTGCTGCATCTTCTGCCACCACCATTTGCGAGGAAACAAAGTGTTCTTGCATCAGTACCTTGGCCACCCAGTAGTTCATCTCGGGAGCTTCTTCACTCTCTAGGGCATTAAGAAAAATCTCTTTAGGGTCAATGCCTTTTTCTCGCACCAGTCCTGCCACTAGGCGGGAGAAGGGGGTTCTTTGGGCTTCGTCTAAATTCAGTAGGTTCATAGGGTGTCATTCCGTGTCAAGCGTTCAAATAAGATGTCTTCAATATTTCGCCGTGAATCTATCACTGAGAGGACAGTGACCTGCTCTTGTGAGATACGGTAAATAAGTCTCCAAGGGGGGAATAATGAGTTCACGATACTGGAGAATGCCATGCACTTTAAGTTCGGGTACAATCCACCCTTTTTGAGGAAAAGCATCAAGACTGTCAGCTTTATTTTTTAGCTTTTGCAGGCTGTCTTTAGCAGCGATAGGGTTTTCTGCAAAAATGTATTCGATAATGATTCGAAGGTCTTCTTCTGCCGACTCTGTCCAGAGTACTTGGTAGGTGGTGGGTGTCATAAGTTAAGCATCTAGCTGTTTCTCTAAATCGGCAAAGACTTGGTCTTGGGGTTTGAGTTGACCTGTCGTTTGTTCGCTTAAGGAGATGAGCTTCATAAGGCCTATGGCTTTTTGCACTTTTTCATAGCTTTCAGGGTCTTGTAGAACCGCTTTAGCTTCGCCGTTTTGGGTAATAATTATGGGACGGTGGGTCTCATTAATCTGCTTAAGCATGTCTGCAGCCTTAGATTTTAAGAGTGATATGGGTTGAATGTCCGTTGAAAGATTCATAATCTGTACCTCCTGTCTTTTTATGGTACTAAATTAGGACAAATTTGCAATCGCTTGACCGCAGGCAACACCGCTGCTCCAAGCCCATTGAAAGTTATAGCCCCCCAGCTGTCCTGTCACATCTAATACTTCGCCAATAAAGTAGAGGCGGGGCTGCTGCTTGGCTTCAAAAGTTTTGGAGGAGACCGCATCGGTATCGACGCCACCTAAGGTCACTTCAGCCTTGCTGAAGCCTGCGGTCTCTTTGGGAAAAAGTTGCCATTGGGTGAGCTGTTGGGCATAGCTTTCCAGTTGTGCATCTTTGATTTCTGCCAGCTTTTGTCCCGGTGAGGGGGTCTGTGCCAGCCAAGTTTCCACAAAGCGTTTGGGCCAAAATTGTGAGAGCCAGCGTTTAAGGTTGCCATTGTTGGCTTTGAGCTGTTTAAGCTCTGCCAGCACATTGCTGTTGGGCAAGAGGTTAATGGTCAGTGGCTCTCCCTTTTGCCAGTAGTTGGACGCTTGCAAGATGGCGGGGCCGCTAATACCGTGATGGGTAAAAAGCATGGCATCAGTGAAGGTGCGGCCAGCAATCGTAATGCTGACTTCTAGGCTAATGCCTGCCAGTTGTGCGCAGTGCTCAGCCCAGCTGCCTTGCAAAATGAGGGGCACCAACCCTGGGCGTTGGGGGCGAACAGGCAGACCAAACTGCTGAGCCAACTGATAGCCAAAGCCCGTGGCCTTGAGTTTAGGAAAGGAGAGTCCACCCGTGGCGATGACCAGCTGCTGGCAATAAAGCGTGCCTTGTTGGGTTTGCAGCTGATAGCCTTCAGAGGCGGTTTGCACTTGCAATATGGGGGTGTTGAGCTGGAATTGGACACCAGCCCAGTCACACTCGGTGCGGAGCAGTTGAATAAGGTCTGAAGCGCGTCGTTTACAAAACAGCTTACCTTTTTCCCGCTCCTCATACGCTACGCCATGCCGTTCCACCAGCTCAATAAAATCAAACTGGGTATAGCGGCTAAGTGCCGATTTAACAAAGTGGGGGTTGTGGCAAATATAGTGTTCAGGGGTGATATTAAGGTTGGTAAAGTTGGCCTTGCCGCCACCAGAAATACGAATTTTGGCTCCGGCTTTGGGGGCGTGATCTACCACCAGCACAGAGGCGCCGCCATACCCCGCGGTGGCAGCACACATCATGCCGGCTGCACCGGCACCAATAATAATGCAATCCCAGTTGTTACGGCTGTTTGTACTCATTTGGACTCCGCTTGACGGTCGGGAATGGCTTCATAGGCGTGATTGCGTTTTTCCGCTTCAGCTTGAATGGCTTGAATGCCTTTTTCGGCAGCTTCGGGGGTTCCTTCCACGCCTAGCTCAATGGTGCGTTGTCCAGTTTTGGCATCAATTCTGGGCAGACTAAAAAGCCGTAAATCAGGGTGGGTTTGTTCAAACCAATTCATAAAATCAATCCACTCAGACTCTTGACCGTCAATCAGCCGAATCGCCTTTTCTACCGTAGGTGGCCGTTGCAGAGCTCGGTAATAGGTGTCCAGCACCCACTCCATCATCGGTTTGGCCATTTGTGGAAAGCCGGGCATAAAGTGGTGGCTACCGCAGTAATCTTGGGCATATTGCGGGTTTAGCGGCATTTCATTTTCGGGTAAAAAATGGTTTAACAGTTCTGCTTGGTTTTTAGGTGGCAGGCATTTGAAAAATAAGGAAAAACCTGGCACTCGGTTAAAAGGATTGGGAATGATTTTGGCGCCTTGGGGGTATTCGGCCATTAAGACCCGCTTGGGGTAGGCCGCTTCGCCAAACTGTGCTTCTATCTCTTTTACCGCCTCGGGGTGGCGCTCAATGGGTCTCCCCAAGGCTTGGGCGGCAGATTGACGGGTGCGGTCATCAGGGGTGGCGCCAATGCCGCCAAAGCAGAACACAATATCCCCATGTTTGGCACTCCAAAGAAAAGTTTGTCGTAGGTTTTCCACCAAAAAATCGCCCTCGTCACCCAGAATTCGCACCCAGTCCACCTTCATGCCACGGGGCTGTAAAAGGGCATTGGCATTTTTTAAATGTTGATCCTGCCGTTTACCTGATAAAATCTCATCACCAATAATCACTAAACCAATTCGGGGGTGTTGCATAAGCCACCTCATCGCCACTGCTTCCAAAAAGGATATTTTAAATGAAAACTGTCCTCACTATTGCAGGTTCTGACCCCTCTGGCGGAGCGGGGATTCAAGCCGATTTAAAAACCATTCACGCTTGCGGTGGCTATGGCTTGAGTGTGGTCACCGCTATTACTGCTCAGAGCACCCTTGGGGTGGAAGCGGTTTACCCCTTGCCAGCTGGGCAGGTGGTTCAGCAGTTGCAAACTTTGCTTAAAGACATTCAGCCTGATGCTGTAAAAATTGGCATGTTGGGCAGTGCAGAAATTGTGGACGAGGTGGCAGCATTTTTGCAGCAAAATCCCATGACGCCTGTGGTGTGCGATACAGTTCTGCTCAGCTCCAGCGGGGCAACACTTTTGCCTGATGAGGCTTTGGCTGTGTTTAAACAAAAACTGTTGCCCTTGTGTGACTGGTTTACCCCCAACCTGCCTGAAGCACGGCATCTCTTGGGGTTGGAAAATGCCACTGAAGTCCAGCTACAAGGTGCTTTGCAAAATTGGGTGATCGAAATGGGGAATGGGGCGATTTTAAAAGGGGGGCATGGACAGATTGAGACGGTTTGTAGCGATACGCTCATCACATCTGATACCAACTATCCATTGAGCAGTCCGAAAATTCAAACCCCCAACCTTCATGGCACAGGCTGCACCTTTGCCAGCGCTTTTGCGACCTTTTTGGCACAAGACATGCCGCCAGTATCCGCTTTTCAGCAAACCAAAGATTATGTTTCTTGCGCCATTCAAGCAGGCAGAACCCTAAAAATAGGCCAAGGAAACGGACCTTTGCAGCATTTTTGTCAAAGTGACGAGGCCTTTGCACGAGTGAGACGCGAGCTAAAAATGAGATAAAATTTTCCTAGTCGAGGCGGAAAACGCAGGGAATAGCCCGCTATTGCCCAGTTTTCCAACGAAGAGTAGGGAAATTTTAGCCATTTTTAGCCGTGGATTCATCTCGTGCAAAGGTCTCGTGACAATGAAAAGGCTTAAAAAAACGCCAAAATCCCCAGTCCTGCCATGCAAAAATGAGATTTTCAGAGGGGCAGGACTGGGAGTTTTGGCAATTTCTTTGGGTTATTTGTATAAAAATACAAACTTGCCTCGCACGGTGACGGTGACTTGGCTTTTGCCGGCTTTGAGAGCTGGGGCGGCATCATGCATCGCCATGGCTTTTAACATGGGAGTGTTTTGGGGAGGTTGGGTCTGAATCTGGGTTTCTAACGGCAGGGCTTGTTGGGCGCCAAAACTTTGCATTGCCAGTTTGGCCTGGGCTTTGAAGTTGTCAATGGCTTCAGGCATCAGCTGCTTCTCAATACGCAGCCGCTCTTCACTGGAGAGGGTAAATTGCATAGATTGGTAGGGTAGAGAGTTTTGTACTTGTGCGATCAGTTCTGGCAGTTGCTCTAAATTTTGTGTCTGTAAGATTAAGGTTTGACTGCCTCGCCAGATGGTGATGCGGTTTTTGTCATAGATGGGGGTGACCTGATAGCTGCCAGTTTGCAGGGTAATGCCTCTTACATCTTCCAAATCTTCTAGAGCTTGCTGCATTTTTTGGTTAATGATGTGAATCACATCGGCCGGATCTCTGGCCTGTGCTTTGGCGGCAAAGCGAATAATAGCGGTATCATTCTCTACCGATTGAGTGGCGCTGGCTGAGAGGCTGACAATATGACGATTGTCTACTTCGGCATAAAGGTTGAGCGATAAGCTCCAAAGTAGCAGGGTAAAAGCAAAAGATCTCATTTTAACGCGCCTAATCAAGGGGGCAAAAACCCAACTGTCGCCAAGCTTCATAGGCCATAATTGAGGCGGCATTGGCAAGGTTGAGGCTACGAGAACCCGGCTTCATTGGCAAAGTCAGCCGCTGGTTTTCGGGCAGGCTTTCAATGATTTCTTTAGGCAGCCCACGGGATTCCGGACCCAATAGAAAGGCGTCGCTCTTTTCAAATTGTGGGTCACAATAGGGGCGAGTGGTTTTGGTGGTGAGGGCAAAAAGTCGGTTGGGTTGAATCTTATCTAGGCACTGTTCCAAGCTTTCATGTTCAAACACCCGTGCCAGTTCGGTATAATCCAGCCCTGCACGGCGAACTTTTTTCTCACTCAAATCGAAAGGAAAGGGTTTGATGAGGTGCAGATGAACCCCGGTATTGGCACTAAGACGAATCAGTGCGCCGGTGTTCTGCGGGATTTCGGGCTCATACAAAATAATATGCAACATAGGGAGTTCAACTTTTGGTGGATTTATCGGTAAATTTAAAAGGGGTTCAATTTCAAAACCCAGTGGCCATGGCCTCCGGCAATGCCGGCTATGGCATAGAATACCAAGCAGTGAGCGGTTTTTCCAATCGAGATATAGGGGCGGTGTTTTTAAAGGGCACCACCCTTGAACCTAAGTTGGGTAATAAACCTGAGCGAGTCATGGAAACCCCTTGCGGCTTAATGAACTCTGTTGGGTTGCAAAATCCTGGGGTAGAGGCGGTTATTCGAGACTACTTGCCTCAGCTCAATTTGGATGAGACCCGCTTTATTGCCAATATTTCTGGCTCTTCAATTGAAGAGTATCGAGAAGTGACTCGTCGTTTTAATGAGACCGATCTACCCGCTTTAGAAATCAATATTTCCTGCCCCAATGTAAAAAAAGGCGGTGCCGCTTTTGGTAACGATCCAGAGATGGCTGCCAGAGTGGTGGAAGCCTGTCGTGCCGAAACCGATAAGCCGTTGATTGTTAAACTCTCTCCCAACCAAACTGACATTGCCGAAGGGGCACGGCGGGTGATTGATGCGGGGGCGGATATGCTCTCAGCCATTAATACCCTAATGGGCATGCAAATTGATATTTATAGCCGCAAACCCACTTTAGGCAATAACCAAGGTGGCCTCTCTGGGCCAGCGATTAAACCGGTGGCGCTGCTTAAGGTGCATCAAGTTTACCAAGTTGCCAAGCAGCATGATATCCCTATTATTGGATTGGGAGGCATTGCCTCAGCGGAAGATGCCATAGAGTTTTTCCTGGCAGGTGCTTCCATGGTCGCCATCGGCACCGCCATTGCCAAAGACCCTTTGCTGGTGAAAAAAGTGGTGAAAGGCATTGAGAAATATATGCGACAACACAATATCGCCAAAGTCAGTGACTTGACAGGCAAGTTAGAATTAAACACAGATACCGTCCTGTGCGGGTAATTAACAGAGAGAATTGTATGAAAAGCGTAGAAGAGCAGTTAGCCATTATTAAACGAGGAAGCGATGAGATTTTGGTGGAAAAGGAGTTGGTGGAAAAGCTTGAGAGCGGCAAGCCTTTGCGGGTGAAAGCCGGCTTTGACCCCACAGCGCCAGATTTGCATCTTGGGCATACCGTACTCATTAATAAGCTGAAACAGTTTCAGGATTTGGGGCATGAGATTCTGTTTTTGATTGGCGACTTTACCGCCATGATTGGGGATCCCACTGGCAAGAGTGCCACGCGTCCCCCTTTGACGCCAGAAGAAATTGCAAAAAATGCCGAGACCTATAAAGAGCAGGTGTTTAAGATTCTAGACCCTGAAAAAACACAGGTGGTGTTCAACTCTGAGTGGATGGGCAAAATGGGGGCGGCGGATATGGTTCGTTTGGCCTCAACCCAGACCGTGGCTCGCATGCTGGAACGAAATGACTTTTCTGATCGCTACCAGTCGGGCACACCGATAGCGATTCATGAGTTTTTGTATCCTCTGGTACAAGGCTATGATTCGGTGGCTTTAGAAGCAGATATTGAATTAGGCGGAACGGATCAGAAGTTTAACCTCTTAATGGGGCGCACGCTGCAACAATATTATGGTAAGTCCCCGCAGTGTACTTTGACCATGCCGATTCTAGAAGGACTAGATGGTGTGCAGAAGATGTCGAAGTCGCTTGGCAACTACATCGGTATTCAAGATGCGCCTAATGAGATGTTCGGTAAGGTGATGTCCATTTCTGATGACTTGATGTGGCGTTATTATGAACTGCTCTCCTTTGAGTCGTTGGAAAGTATTGCGGAGATGAAGCAAGCGGTGGCAGAGGGCGAAAACCCACGAAATATTAAAATTAAGCTGGCCATGGAGTTAATTGAACGATTCCACAGCCAAGAGGCGGCTCAAGCCGCACTGAAAGACTTTGAAACCCGCTTCTCAAAAAACGCCATCCCAGATGAGATGCCCGAAGTGACCATAGAGTCGCCCATGCCTTTGGCAAATGTGCTCAAAGAGGCCGGGCTGGTTAGCTCCACTTCAGAAGGTCACCGCATGGTGAAACAGAACGCGGTAAAAATGAATGGACAACCCCTTACCGATAGTCGGGCGGTAATGGGACCTTTTGAAAAGGAAGTATTACAGGTCGGCAAACGGAAATTTGCACGGGTAACAGTTTTAGGATGAAAAAACGCCAAAATTTGCCAAAATTACCAGTCCTGATGTTTTATGCGGCTAGATTATGAAACCTTAGAGCAGTTGCGAGCCAATCATGCGGCTTGGCGGTTGTTGCGCTCTGATCATGTCGCTTTGGTGGTGAGTTTTCTCAATCGTGTGTTTATTGAGCCAAACCAGCGAGAGATTGCTGAAACGGATCTTGTAGAGCAACTGGAAGATCAACTGTTTGAGCTGCGAGAGATGGTTGAAGAGGCTCGATTTACACGAGAGGCCAAGGCGTATTTGGAGGAGTGGGCTTCAGCGGAGAAGGGGTGGCTGCGAAAATATTATGTGAAAGGGCTGGATGAGGCCGTGTATGACTTGACGCCAGCGACTGAAAAAGCGGTGAGTTGGCTCAAAGGTTTGGTGCAACGAGAGTTTGTGGGCACGGCTTCTCGCTTGAAATCTTTGTTTGATTTGTTACAGCAGTTGGTGGATGCAGGCGAAGAGGATATTGAACAGAAGCTGGCACAATTGGCAAAGCGCAAGGCTGAAATTGAGCAGCAGATGGAACAACTGCAAGCTGGTGTTGTGCCGCCAGTGGAAGGCGCTTGGTTGCGAGAGCAGTTTTTACAGTTTTCGCAGATGGCTCAAGAGTTGTTGGCGGACTTTCGTGAGGTAGAGGCCAACTTTCGTCAATTGGATCGTCAAGTGCGTGTGCAGATGACAACTTGGGAGGGGGCCAAAGGGGCATTGCTGGATGAGGTGCTGGGGGATCGTGATGCCATTACGGATTCGGATCAAGGGCGGAGCTTTCGTGCGTTTTGGGACTTCTTGATGTCTTCTGAGCGGCAAGGTCTGCTGCAACAAAATTTGCAGCGAGCTTTTGCTCTGCCTGAGATACAACAACTCAATCCTGACCCCAAGCTCAAAACCATTCATCATGATTGGCTGAGTGCAGGGGAGCACACTCAAAGAGTTGTGTCTGCCTTGAGTCGGCAACTACGGCGATTTTTAGATGATCAGGCGTGGCTGGAGAATCGGCGGATTATGGCGGTGTTGAAGCAGGTCGAAACCCGTGCATTGCAGTTGCAGTCAAGCTTGCCGAAAGCAGCAGATTTTATGACGCTGCCTGACACCAAGCCTGAATTAAACCTTCCTATGGAGCGCCCGCTCTATACCCCTAAACCGAAACATCAGCTATCGCAAACCGCACAAGCTGTGCGTGATGCTGAGGTGGAAGTGCTCGATTTGTCTGCGCTGTTACAAGCCCCAGTGGTGGATAAAAAACAGTTGTGGCAGCGAGTGGAACAGCAACTGCGCCATCAATCTCAAGTGACCTTAGCTCAGGTGTGTGAGCAGCATCCCATTGAGCAGGGCGTGGCAGAGGTGGTCACCTATTTGCAGATGGCCGCTGAAAGTGAAAAGGCGGTGATGGATGATGAAAAGCAAGAGGTTTTATATTGGCAAAATGCGGATAAGCGGTATCAAGTGAAAGTGCCGCAAGTCATTTTTCTAAGATAGGATGTGAGAATGTTAGAGTCTGAAAGCCCTTCAGAAAGTGAAAATTCGTTTTCTTTGGTGTTGATTGCCTTGATGCGAGGGGTGTTGTATGAAAGCACGCAAACCCAACTGTGGCAGGCGTTGTTGCAGCATCAGGGGGCGGTACAGGACTATGTACGCCAAATCGGGTTGGAGCTGGTATTAGATGAGGCGGAGGGCTATGCTTTTTTACAGTCGGCAACAGACTTGGAAGCGTTGGGTTTGCCTCGATTGGTGGCTCGCCGTCCGCTCTCTTTTCCTGTGAGTTTGATGCTGGCTCTGCTGAGAAAACGGATGGCAGAGTTTGATGCCAACAGTTCAGATACACGAATGGTGTTAGAGCAAAAAGAACTGGTTGAGATGATGCAGCTGTTTTTGCCTGAGTCGAGCAATGAGGCAAAGTTGGTCGATAGAATTGAAGGCATGATTAAAAAGTGTGTGGAGTTGGGGTTTTTACGCCCACTACGAGGGGAGGGAGCGCCACGATTTGAGGTGTTGCGCATTTTAAAAGCTTTTGTGGATGCCCAGTGGTTGACAGAGTTTGATGCGAAGCTGGCGGCCTATGCGGAGCAGTTGCAATCAGGAGAGGCAGACGATGAGTGAGATGATGGCTTTGGATTTTGTCAATGATGATACGCTCACGGGATTTCGTCTGCACCGACTCGAGGTGTTTAACTGGGGGACTTTTCATGGTCAGGTGTGGCGTTTCCCGATGCAGGGTAAAAATGCGCTCTTAACTGGAGAGATTGGGTCAGGTAAATCCACTTTGGTGGATGCGGTGACCACGCTCTTGGTGCCACCGCAGCGTATTGCGTATAACAAAGCCGCAGGGGCTGAAGGCAAAGAACGCAATTTAAAAAGTTATATTTTGGGTTATTACAAGTCGGAACAGACCGAAACTGGCGTGAGCCGTCCCGTGGCGTTGCGAGATCATCGCAGCTACAGTGTGATTTTAGGGGAGTTTTATAACGAGGGGCTAGATAAAACCATTACCTTGGCACAGGTGTTTTGGTTGCCAGATGCCAGTGCAGCTCCTCAGCGATGGTATGTGGGGGCGGAGAAGTCCTTAAGCATCGCTCAAGATTTTGCAGGCTTTGGTTCGGAAATGCGCTCGTTAAAAGCCCAGTTGCTCAATCAGGACTGGGTGGAAGGCTTTGACAGTTTTACGCAGTACAGTGCGTGGTTTCGACGACGGTTTGGGATTGCCAATCCGCAAGCATTGGAGCTGTTTCATCAGACGGTTTCCATGAAGCAGGTGGGGAATTTGACCGATTTTGTGCGGCAGCATATGCTGGAACCCTTTGAGGTGCAGGAGCGGATTAAAAATCTTATCACGCATTTTGAAGATTTGAGTCGAGCCCATGAAGCCATTTTAAAGGCAAAATCGCAGATTGCACTTTTAACCCCTTTGGTTGAAAAAGGACAGCTTCATCAACAACGCTTTGAACAACTGGAACAGCTTAGAGCGCAACGAGAAGGGTTGAATGCGTTTTATGCTCGGAAAGAAACGGAGTTGGCAGAGGCAAAACGAGTGCAATGTCAGCAAGATTTAGAGCGCGTCCAAAAACAGATTCATCAGTTAGAACAGAAAAAACAAAATGCTTCTGCTCAGTTGGCACAAATTGAGCAAGCGATTGTGGAAAATGGCGGACAGAGAATAGCAGGAATTGAACATGAGATTGTTCAACTGAATCAGCAGCTTCAAAAGTGCCAAAGAGAAAGGGAACGCTATCTAGGTTTGGTTCAGGATTTAGGCTTGAAAGGCTGTGAGGATGAAGGCTGTTTTGAACAGCAAAAGCAACAGCTTGATACCGAAAAAATGCAAGCAAAACAGCAGGTTCAACAGCTGGAACAAGATAAGTTGGCGAAACAAATTCAGCAAGATAAAGACCGAGAAGCTTTAAAAGAGGTTGAAGAGGAGATTGAAAGTTTAAAAGCGCGTAAAAATAACATTCCTAAGTCGCAAGTAGAGTTGCGGCAAAAGTTGTGTGAAGCTTTGGACTTGTCGCCTGAAGAGATGCCCTTTGTGGGAGAGCTTATCCAAGTCCGAGAACAGGATGCACAGGTTTGGGCGGGCGCGATTGAGCGACTATTACGAAATTTTGGACTCTCACTGCTGGTGCCTGAATCCCTGTATGAGCGGGTTGCAAAGTGGGTCGGCAGGCATCACTTAGCAGGCAGGTTGGTGTTTTATCGAGCTAAATCTGTAGAGCCAGCACCGACGCATGATTTGCCGCTTAATCATCTTTGGCATAAGCTGGAAATTCACCCTGACACCCCTTTTTATGATTGGTTGCAAACGCAACTGGTGAAAAGGTTTGACTTTATTTGTACGGATCAGTTTACGGAATTTAAACGCAGCCGCAAGGCGATGATGCCTTCGGGACAGATTAAATTTGCAGGTGAGCGGCATGAAAAAGATGACCGTTTTGCCATCCATGATCGCCGTCGTTTTATTTTAGGTTGGCAGAATGTACGCAAGATAGAGGCGTTGCAGAGTGAGCTGGATAAATTAGCTGAACGCTTCACCGAACAGGGTCATGAGATTAATAAGCTTCAGAAACAGTTAGATGCCTTGAGTGAGCGAATCGCTGCTTTAAATCGCTTGGATATGATTGCAGATTTTGCGGCGATTGATATTGGCAGTCCTGCCAAGGCGATTGAAGCGCTTAAGGCAGAAAAGAAGCTTTTGGAGGAGAGCTCAAATCGTTTGCAAGCCCTAAATGAACAAAAACAGCGTGTAGAGGCGGATTTGAGTGACTATGAGGATAAATTGGATAAGAAGAAGCTGCAGATTGGGCGTTTCATTGGGCAGATTGAAGACCTTGAACAGCGTCAGCAACAAGCACAACAGCGAATCGAACAAGCCCCTTTGATGGATGAGTTGACACAACTTATCGCTCAAACGGTACAGAAAGCAAATCCAACCAAAATCTCCTTGTCCAATATGCTTACGCATGAGCAACAGGTGAGGAGTTGGTTAAAGGGGCAAATTGATAAGTTGAGCAAGCAGCTTGAGACGCTTAAAAACCAGATACTCAACATCATGTCTGATTTTCGTCACCAGTTTCCACTGGAGTCCAAAGAAGTGGACCTTTCCTTGGATGCACTGAGTGAGTATGAGGCGATTTTACACCGGTTACAAACCGATGACTTGGTGCGGTTTGAGGCGCGGTTTAAAGCCATGTTGAATGAGAACACCATTCAGGAAATTGTGACCTTTAAATCGCAACTGTTTCGTGAGCGAGATGAGATTTTGGCTCGTATCGAGAAAATCAATCAATCCTTGCACGAAATTGACTACAACCCAGAGCGTTATATCAAGCTGGTGGTCACACGAAACCAAGATATCGACATTCGCACCTTTTTAAATGACCTGAAGGCTTGTACAGAGGATGTCCTCTCAGGTCAAACCGACGATCACTATAATGAACAGAAATTTTTACAGGTTAAGCAACTGATTGAGCGCTTTAAAGGGCGAGAAGGGGTGAGTGAACACGACCGGCGCTGGACGCGTAAGGTCACCGACGTGCGCAACTGGTTTCTATTTTCTGCCAGTGAACGCTGGCGAGAGGATGATGAGGAGTTTGAACACTATTCGGATTCTGGCGGAAAATCGGGTGGGCAGAAGGAGAAGTTGGCCTACACCATTTTGGCAGCCAGTTTGGCCTACCAGTTTGGCTTGGAAAAGCATCAGGTACGCTCTCGCTCTTTCCGTTTTGTGGTGATTGATGAGGCGTTTGGTCGAGGATCCGATGAGTCTGCAGAGTATGGTTTAAAGCTGTTTAAGCAGATGAATCTGCAAATTCTAATTGTGACGCCCATGCAGAAGATTCATATTATTGAACCTTTTGTCGCTACAGTCGGCTGGGTGCATAATGATCAAGGGCAGGCTTCACAACTGCGTTGTTTGACCATTGAAGAGCATTTGGCGCAGAAATGAGCGATTGGACAACCCCAACAGATCTGAAAGCTCAAGTACAAAAATGGTGGGACCAAGGTAAGGTGCTTCGTTGGGGGCTGTGCCAAACATTTAAGTTGTCTCAGTGTGAAGACAAGTTGTCATTGCAGTTTCCAGTAAAGCTTAGGCTTAAAAGACCCACGGCCAAAGCACTTGAAGAACAGTTTACCGAAGTCAAAGCTTGGGCAGAAGCATTAAGAGCCATGCCCTATGTGCAAATAAAAGAAAAAACCGTGCGCCATCGTTTGCTGGGAAAAAACCAGTTGCCGAGTGAGATTTGGTTAGAAGATGTCTTTGATCTACTGCGTTGGTTGGGTAAAACACAGCATTATCAGCAGTTTATACAGTTGGCAGAACAGCTACCGCCTGAGTTGAATCCCATTTTGCAGTGGATGTGGCAAAAGCCTCATGTCGCTCTATCGCTAAAATCAGAATGGTCAAAGCTCATTACCATTACCCTGTGGCGGTTGAAGACCTCTGAACAAACTTTGCAACAGACCTACTTACGCCAAATCTCGATACCAGGCATTCATACCAAGTGGATAGAGCAGCATCAAGCGATATTAAGAGCTTGGTGGTTACTTTTAGGTTTGGGCAGTGCGTCGGCAGAAAATGAAAAAAGCTTTGAACAGCAATTTGGTTTTAAAAGTAAGCCAGAGCGAGTGCGTTTTAAAGTATTTGACCAAGTAGGACGACTCAACTTGCTAGAACAAACCTTGGCAATCACAGACTTTACTCAGCAAATGTTTGAGACCATAGAACGCGTCTTTATTACTGAAAATGAGGTTAACTTTCTTGCCTTTCCCGCAGTCGCAAACAGTTTAATTATTTTTGGAAGCGGCTTTCAAGTAGGCAACCTTAAAAAGATGTCGGCACTCAAAACCAAACCCATCTATTATTGGGGGGACATTGATACACATGGGTTTAGCATTCTCAATCAAATACGCCAGCACTATCCTCAAGTACAATCCCTACTCATGGATAAAGAGACGCTGATACATCACCAAGCCTATTGGGTGATAGAACCAAAACCAACGAAAGCGACACTGAAAAACCTAACTGAAGAAGAGCAAAACCTTTATCAAAATCTCGTTCAACAGCACTATGCCCCCTATGCAATACGATTAGAGCAAGAGTTATTGGAGTATGAGTGGGTTAAACAGCAAATTCAAAGTATAAAAAGTGGATAAAACTGTGGATAAAATAGGTGCAAACTGTCATTAACTAGAAAAGCCGCAAAAAATTCAAAAAAGCTTCAAAAAATCTTAAAAAAGTCTTGCACTCACGAAGAATGAACCTATAATACGCAACTCCTTCAGCGGCACAGCCAAAAAGGCAGAAGCCAGAAGGA
>CAYOOU010000031.1:9194-14968 GCA_964405635.1 uncultured Piscirickettsiaceae bacterium | reverse complement strand
ATAAGTTAGGCATTATTGACAAAAAAATTAGTAGGAGAGATTGATGAGAGTAAAACCTTTGGCTTTGGCACTGTTTGGCTTGTTGCCAGCCTTTACGACACCGGCACTTGCCGAAACGATGAATTTTAAAAGCTGTGTTGAGGCGACCTTGGCGGATAATCCCAATATGGCCGTCAGTCAGGCGCGTATTGCCCAGGCCAAACATGCCTTGGAAGCGGCAAAATCTAGCCGCATGCCACAAGTGGTAGCCTCAATCACTGCTGCAAGATCTGATAATGCTCTAAATGTATTTGGTATGAAGTTGCAGCAACGACAAGCAACTTTTGGAGACTTTGGTTTTTCTGAGTTTAGTCAAAGTAATTCAAATATTTTGACCGTTCAGCCTAAGGATCTTAATCACCCAGGGCCTCGCTCTGATGTAAATACTCGAATCGAAATCCGTTTGCCGGTTTGGAATGGCGGCAAAATCAGTGCTTTCCAAGATCAAGCCAAAGCGATGGTATTAGCGGCCAAACAAGGGGATGCCGCGACTCAGCAGTACCTTATCTATAATGTGTATCAAGCCTATGAAGGGGTGCACACTGCTCGTGCTTATATTGCCGTGGCTAAAAAAGCATTGGCAGCGGCAGATGCTTATGTAAAAACCACTCAGAATTTAGTTGAACAGGGAGTGGTGGTGCGCAGTGAGCTGTTGAATGCTAAGGTGCACCGTGCAGAGGCAATGACGGCTCTGGAAAAGGCGAAGTCGCAAGAGCAGATTGCCCTCGACAGCTTAAAAATGCTGATGAATAAGCAAGAAATGCAAGATTTAAATGTCGGTCAGCGCATTGCCATGAGTTTGCCCTTTGACTCTGTAGATGAGATGTTGGAGATGGCGTTTCAAAATAACCCAGAATTGAGAGCGATGCAGAAGCAGGTGGTCTCAAAGCAAGCCGCTGTACGCTCGGAGAAAGCGGCTCTTTATCCGAGCTTTAATTTGATGGCACGCAATGATTGGAACAGTGACACCCTATCTTTGGGAGAGAGTTCATACACCATTGCTGGGGTCGCTCAGTGGAAATTGACCGACTTTGGTGTGACTTCTAATACGGTCGATAGAGTACAGGCGGCTGCCAATGAGGAGAAAGCAAAGTTACAGTCTAAGCGGAATGAAGTACGCCTAAAAGTGTTGACTGCTTGGCGAAATCTTAAGGTGGCACAAAAACAGCAGAATATGAACCAAGTTTCTGTGGCACAAGCGGAAGAGGCACAGCGATTGATTATGAAGCGCTATAAGAATGGTGTTTCCACCATGACAGAAGTGCTGGCTACCCAAGCGCAGTTGGATAAGGCAAGAGCAGATTTGGTGAAGTCAAACTATGATGTGAATGTGCAAAAAGCACAGCTACGCCTCCTAACGGGCACGATGAGTTTGTCATCTTTAGAAGTCATCGAATAAGTAACCCAATTTTTTTAAGATTAGAGGATAGAACCATGCAATTTAAGAAAGCAGGTAGTGTAATTTTAATGGCCTCCGCACTCGTGTTGGCGGCTGGTTGTGAGCAGAAGCAAGAGGCGGCTAAAGAAACGACCGTAGGCAATCAAGCGAAACCTCAGGTGATTGAGGCGCATGTGGCAGAGGTCTCTTTGGGCGCTATTCCCATGACCGTAGTCGTGCCAGGAGCCGTGGTGCCTGATCAGAAGGCAAATATCGCCTCTCGTTTAATGGGCTATATTAAAGAAATGAAGGTGGATGTAGGCCAGAAGGTGAAGGCGGGAGATTTGTTGTTTGCCATTGACCCAACCGATATTAAGTCTCAAATTGCGCAGGCGCAGGCGGCTTATCAACAAGCGAAAGCCGCACTGGATGATGCAAAGCTGGATTATGACCGTTTTTCTAAGCTTTATAAAGATGATTCGGTTTCCAAACAGCAGTTTGACAAGATTCGTCTGCAATACAGTGTGGCACAAGAGAATTTGGCTGCGGCTAAGTCTGGTTTAGAGCAGGCTAAGGCACAGTTGAAGTATGCTAATGTTAAAGCGCCTTTTGACGGGGTTGTGGTACAGAAAATGGCTTCAGTAGGCGACTTAGCCGCACCGGGCCACCCTATTTTGGTGTTGGAAAACCTTTCCTCTTTAAGTGTGCAGACCCAAGTCTCTAATGATCTATTTGCCCGTTTGCACATTGGCGACAAAGCCATTGTTGAGATTGAAGGCATGGAGAAACCGGTTATCGGCACTATCTATGCCTTGGTGAGCGCAGCGGACCCTAAAACACGGACGCATACCGTGAAGTTGAGCTTAAAAGAGGTCAAAAATGTTAATTCAGGTACCTTTGCTCGGGTAATTTTCAATAAGGGCAACCGTCAGGCAATTGTTGTGCCTAATACGGCAGTGGTGAATCGCTCTGGTATCCAAGGGGTGTTTGTGTTGGATGATCAAAACCATGCCTATTTCCGCATGGTGCGTCCTGGTATGGCGATTGGGCCTTTGGTTGAGATTCAGTCAGGATTGAGCTTAGGCGAACGCATTGTGCTGGATCGTAACCAAAGTTTGCTCAATGGCGATGTTGTTAAGCCTATTCCCGTTCAGTCAGCCCAGAAGAAGTAGCGAGGAGCGGATATGTCGAATCAAACAGAGAAACAGCTGAATATTGCTGGGAAGCTTGCCCAAGCCTTTATTCACTCAAAAATCACCATGATGATTGTGATAGCCATTACCTTAGCAGGGGTATTGGCCTATATCGTCACGCCCAGAGAGTACAATCCGCAAATTGTGGTGCCAGCCGCCAATATTATCGTGCCAAAAGGAGGGGCAACGCCTCAAGAGGTAGAGAATATGGTGGTTAAGCCGCTTGAGTCGATTATGAATGCGCTACCCGGGGTGGATCACACCTTTGGATATGCCACCAATGATTTCGGTGTGGTGACTGTTCAATTTAAAGTGGGCGAAGATCAGATTGACAGCTTGGTGAAACTTTATAACCAGCTGATGCAGAATATGGACAAGATGCCGCCTGATACACAGCAGCCTATTGTCCGTCCAATTAATGTGGATGATGTGCCCATTTTGACCTTGGCGGTGACTTCCGACAAGCTTTCACCTATGGCGTTAAGAGATGTCTCTCTAAAGCTGGTAGAGAACTTGCGGAATATACCGGGTGTCTCTTTTACCGATGTTGTGGGCGGGCAAAAGCATGCCATTAATGTTTGGTTGGATGCTCAGAAAATTGCGCCGACTGGCTTGACCTTAGATCAGATTAGCAAGATGCTAAAAGGCAGTAATATCTCTATGCCTGTGGGCGCCTTGGTGAATAACAATCAAGCGCATATGGTGCGAGTCAACGGCTTTTTGGGGAATGCCAAAGAGGTTGGAGAGATTGTGATTGGCATTGTCAAAGGTCGTCCCATCTACCTAAAAGATATTGCCACGATTGAAGATGGTCCTCTGGAAGAGGATAAATATACTCGAATTGGTTTTGGGCCTAATGGCGCCATTCACACCAAAGGAGAGCAGTCAGCGGTGACGATTGCCATTGCGAAAAAGCCGGGCACCAATGCGGTCACCGTGGCGAATGCGGTGTTGGAGAAGTTGGAATTTTTGAAAAAGTCGGTACTGCCCTCTGATGTGCAGGTAGCCATTACCCGTAATGATGGCGAAAAGGCGGACGCAGCGGTGAACTTGCTGATGGAACACTTAGCCATTGCCGTAGGCTCTGTATTGGTGATTCTGATTTTATTCCTAGGCTGGCGTGAAGCAGGCATTGTGACCCTAACCGTGCCTTTGATTTTGTTTGTGGTGCTGTTTGTAGGCTATGTTTCCGGCCAGACTATTAATCGAATCACGCTTTTTGCCTTGATTCTTTCACTCGGGTTGCTGGTAGATGCGGCAATTGTGGTGATTGAGAATATTCACCGCCATATCCACGACGGATTTGACCCGAAAAACTTCGATAAGGTTTTGGTGCAGGCGACCAATGAGATTGGTAACCCCACCAATGTGGCGACCATTGCCGTCATTCTGGCCTTTATTCCCATGCTATTTGTAACGGGCATGATGGGGCCCTTTATGGCACCGATTCCTTTTAATGTGCCTGTGGCGATGTTGGCTTCTTTGATTATTGCTTATATGTTGGTGCCTTACCTTTCCTATCGCTTGCTTGGCAAAAAAGCGATTAAAGAGATGCAGGCGCGTGAGAGCTTGGAAGAGCTGCACCCACACAAAGAGGACTGGATGCAGCGCCTTTATGTGAAGGTGATTACCCCTCTACTAGAGAATAAGCTTAAAGGCTCTATCCTTATGTATAGCGTTTTGGGCTTGTTGTTCTTGGCTCTGGCACAACCTGCGCTGCAGTTCCTTCGTTCTGATGGCATGAATAACCCGCTTCACCCGCTAGGGGTAGAAGTGAAAATGCTGCCTTATGACAACACCAGTACTTTCTTGGTTCAGGTGGATATGCCAGAAGGAACTGCGTTAGAGGCGACGGATCAGGTGACGACAGAGGTGAATAAGATCTTGAAAAAGACGCCTTTTGTCACCAACTACAGCACCTTCTTAGGGACGCATGCACCGATAGACTTTGCCGCCTTGGTACGAGGAGATCTGATTAAAGAAGGGACAAATCTGGCGCAAATTCGAGTGAATTTGGTGAGTAAGCATGAGCGTGATATATCTTCTCACGAAATTATTTCGGAACTGGATGCGGCTCTGGATAAGGTGCGTAAGCAGTTCCCAGATGCTAAGATCAAGCTTTATGAAACCCCACCAGGGCCACCAGTGACCAATCAGATTTTGGCGGAGCTTTATGGTCCTAACTATGAGACCTTGCGCCAAGCAGCTAAAGAGGTGGATGCCAAGTTTGAGCAGATCTACGGCATGATCAATGTGGATGATTCAGTTACCGATGATATGAAAACTTATGAAATCAATATTGATCGTGTTGAGGCGAATCTGCTTGGTGTGGTGCCTGCCGAAGTGGGTAAAATGCTACACGACTATATCAGCGGCTTCCAGTTGGGCTATATGCACCTGAATAATGTTCGTGAGCCTGTCAATATTGTGGTGCGTCTGCCCAAAGCAGAACGCACTGTACCTGAGCAGTTAATGTCTCTACGGGTGCAGTCTCGTTCGGGTGCATCGGTGCCATTGGCTTCTATTGCTTCGATTAAAGAGGTGATTCATCCTAAGCCTATTGTGGACCGTGATCAGCACAAAACGGTCATGATTGGGGGTGAGCTATTAAAGTCGAGCCCTGTGTATGCGGTGTTAGCATTGGATAAAATGCTCGATGGCGTCAAGCTGCCAGAAAGTGGCGTTACTTTCCATACGGCTAACCTTGGCTTTGTGGAAGCTCAGCCTAAAGATGTGATGGACTACACGCTACTTTGGGGCGGTGAAATGCGCTTAACCCTTGATGTTTTCCGAGATATGGGGAGTGCTTTTATTGTGGCTCTGGTCTTTATCTATCTGATTTTGGTCGGATACTATAAGTCCTTTATGATGCCAGTGATCGTGATGGGCGCGATTCCTCTGACGATGATTGGGGTTTTCCTTGGACATTGGCTAACCGATCAGGCCTTTACTGCCACCTCCATGATTGGGGTCATTGCCCTTGCAGGGATTGTGGTGCGGAACTCCTTGTTGTTGATTGACTTTATCTTGGAGTACCGTAAAGAAGGCAAGCCGTTAAAAGAGGCGGTGATTGAAGCTGGAAAAGTGCGTTTCCGCCCAATCCTGCTCACCGCTTTGGCGATTATGTTCGGTTCCATGATTATGATTACCGATCCCGTCTTTGG
>CAYOOU010000031.1:7024-9094 GCA_964405635.1 uncultured Piscirickettsiaceae bacterium | reverse complement strand
CGGAGCTTCGGCTCCGTTTTTTTGTTAAACTGTTAGTGTTTCATGTAACAGTAAAGGAATGGAAAGATGCAGGTGGCCGAAAGAGTAAAAAAACACCGTGAAAAGTTACGAGAAAAGGGGCTTAGGCCTAGGCAGATATGGGTTCCTGATACGCGTTTGCCAGAGTTTATTGCAAAGTGCAAAGCGCAGTCAAAAATGCTAAAAGATGACCCTCAAGAGAAAGAGGTTTTGACTTGGATTGAAGAAGGGGTTGAATTGTCAGGATGGGAGTAAAAAGGGGAGATATCGTTTTGGTGGTCATACCGGGCTCCTATGGAAAACCAAGGCCTGCACTGGTTGTGCAATCTGATCTATTTGATGAGCACCCTTCTGTGACGATTTTGCCAATTACTAGTCACATCAGAGAAACGCCTTTATTTAGATTGAGTTTGGAACCTAATCAAACGACAGGTTTGAGCAAGCAAAGCCAAGTCATGGTTGACAAAATATTAACTGTACCAAGAGAAAAGGTTGGGGCTGTGATTGGACAGGTTGCAACAAATGAGTTGAGAGAGGTTGGCAGAATGCTCGCCGTTTTTCTAGGAATTGTGTAACCCCAAATCCACAGATAGAAATCGGGAAGTTCAATTTTGAGGGGAAACCCCAACTTTTTAAAACGGAGCTTCGGCTCCGTTTTTTTGACAAAAATTGTGGCAAATTGCTACAATATTTTCTATTTGATACAGAAGGGTGGTCGTATGGCAACAACAAGTATTCGGATAGATGAAGCTTTGGTTGAGAAGGCCAGTATTATGGCAAAGGCTTTTAATCGAACTGTACCTAAGCAAATTGAGCACTGGGCAAAAATTGGGGAAATGATGGAGGATAATCCAGATTTACCTTATGAATTTGTGCGGCAGGCCATTATTGCAAAAGCAGAAAAAGAAGCTGGAAAAATAGAGCCTTATGAGTTTGGTTAAGGAGGTTCTACAGACGCCTAGTTTTAAAAAGGCGGTTAAGAAGTTGCACCCAAATCAAAAGAAGGACTTAGATAATGTCATTTACTCTCTAATGAAGACGCCAGAAATGGGAGAAAAAAAGAAAGGTGACTTGGCTTATTTAAGAGTCTATAAGTTTAAAATGGCAAAGCAAGAGACCCTATTGGGTTACAGTTATTATAAAGAACAGCTTGTTTTGGAGCTGTTAGCACTGGGCAGTCATGAAAACTTTTACCGTGACTTGAAAAATTAATATGGCAACCATTCCTTCCTCTTTTGTCTCTGCCTTTTTGCAGCATTTAAAGGCACGAAACTTTTCAGAACATACTTTGGGTAACTATCAACGAGATTTGTTGGGGTTTGTAAGTTTTTTCCTGCAGAATTTCTCTGAGTTAGAGCTGATTTGGTATCCCACAGAGCGGTGTCGTCAATTGTTGAGTGCAGAGCAAAGAGAAGCACTTTTACAGGGGGATTTGACAGAGCCATTTTGGTCAGGCATCAGTAGTCAGGCGATTCAGGATTATCTTGCCTTTCGCTTACAATCGGGCATCAGTGCCAGAACCCTGAGTCGTCAGCTGTCGGCACTGCGAAGCTTTTACCAGTTTTTATTGGAAAATAATTTTGTGCAGCATAATCCAACTTTGGGGCTGAGGCCACCCAAGCAACCGAAACCGTTACCCAAAAGTCTTTCAGCCGATATGACGCAGCAGTTGCTAGATCAGGCGCCTCAAACGACTCAAGCAGACTGGTTGGCACTGCGAGATCAGGCGATGTTTGAGTTGCTCTATTCATCGGGTTTGCGAGTGGCAGAGTTGGCTGGGCTGGACTTGTCTCCTGCTTTGGATAAGCTGGATCAGGGTTGGGTTTTTGTGCAAGCAGGAAAAGGGAAAAAGGATCGCCAAGTGCCTGTGGGTAGAGAGGCGCAAAAGTGGTTGCAGCAGTGGTTACCCGTTCGGGAAGAACATGCTCAGCCAGATGAAACTGCGGTGTTTATTAACCGCTTTGGCAAGCGGCTCAGCATTCGCAGCATTCAGAAGGCTTTGGATCAACGAGCCAAGCAGGTAGGGCTACCGGTTAAGGTGTCGCCGCATCG
>CAYOOU010000031.1:0-6924 GCA_964405635.1 uncultured Piscirickettsiaceae bacterium | reverse complement strand
TGAGTAATACAGAAAAAATTCTCAATAATGCGGATATATCAGTAAAATAGTGGGATTTGAATATTGGAGCAGACAGATGTCATTTAGAGGAACCACAATTTTGTGCGCTAAGCGTGCGGGGCAGATGGTGATTGGTGGTGATGGTCAAGTCACCTTGGGGCATGTGGTGATGAAGGGCAATGCCCGCAAGGTGCGCCGTTTGTATAATGGCAAGGTGATTGCTGGTTTTGCGGGGGCGACTGCCGATGCCTTTACCCTGTTTGAACGATTTGAAGGGCGGTTGCAAACCCACAATGGTCAATTGATGCGCGCTGCGGTAGAGATGGCAAAAGATTGGCGTACCGATCGCGCCTTGCGTAAGTTAGAGGCGATGATGATTGTGGCCGATCAAACGCAGATGTTATTGATCTCAGGAACAGGTGATGTGATAGAGCCGCAAGATGACTTTATTGCGATTGGTTCGGGTGGTAATTATGCCTATGCTGCAGCACAAGCTTTAATGCACAATACGGAGTTGTCGGCTAAAGAGGTGGTGGAAAAGGCTTTAACCATTGCTGCCGATTTGTGTATTTACACCAATCATAATTTTACCATTGAAACAATAGAGGAATAGTATGCAGCCAGAACACTCTAATACCCATAAAGCGAATCATGGCAAGATCGAAGGTTTATTTGAGAGCCTTTTATGGAACAGTCGTTTAATTGTATTTGTGGCGGTGATTGGTAGTTTGTTTACCGCTTTTGGTATGTTTTATCTCACCTTCGTGGATGTTTATTACACTTTGGTTCACCTTGTGCACTACGCCAGCTTGGATGCTGCAGGTCGTACAGCTTTAAAAGCTGAGACAGTGGCGCATGTGGTCAGCTCTGTAGATGGCTTTTTGCTTGGCACCATTATGTTGATTTTTTCTTTGGGGTTGTATGAGCTGTTTATCTCCAAAATTGATATTGCAGAAAAGTCCGAAGGCGCAAGCAAGATTTTGTTTATCCGCTCTTTGGATGATTTAAAAGATCGCCTAGCCAAAGTGATCGTCATGATTTTGATTGTCATGTTTTTTGAACAAGCCATCTTCCTCAAACCAACAGGTCCACTGGAACTGCTGTATTACTCTTTGGCGATTATGTTGATTGCTGCGGCGCTTTACTTCTCCCATAAGGCCTATGAGCATTAAGGCTGTGTGACTGCCACATGATAGTTGCTGCGAAGAGTTGGATTGACAAAATAAAGGAGACTTTAGGGTCTCCTTTTGTCTATTCAGTGTTTGCGCTGCTTTTACTGACAGAGCTTATATGGCAGACAGGGGCATTGCTGGGCTCAATTTTGCAACAGCCAGAGCCGCCACTTTTGCCTAAGGTGAATCGTATGATAGCCGTGCAATCCCAGTCGAATGTTGTAGTGGGGGCACGGCTTTTTTTGTTTGGTCAGCCGCCAAAAGAGAAGGCTGCGCAGTCGGTTGCTGAACCAGAGATAGAGCCTACAGCACAAAAAACACGACTCAATCTAAAGTTGATAGGTCTTGTGGATTTGGGCAGTCGTGGTGTGGCTTTGATTCAAAAAGGGGGGCAAACTTTGGTGCTTTCACCAGGAGAAGTCATTCAGCCTGGGGTAAAGCTGCTCAAGCTGTTATCCAATCAAGTGATTATTGATAATAATGGTCGTCAAGAGCGACTGGTATTGCAGGGCGCAGAGGTTGAACATCTAGGACAAGCTACCAGCCAATCTAGGGCAACAGCGATAAACCAGCAGAAATTAAACCATATTGCCCAACGGCTGCGCCGTAATCCCATGACTATTTCTCAATATTTACGGTTTCAACCTTTACGACGCAATAATCAGTGGGTGGGGGTACAAATTTGGCCCAAAACGGAACCAAAGTTATTTCACGCTTTAGGATTTAGATCCGGCGATATTATTCGGCAAATAGATGGCAATACCATCCAGCAGATGAGTGAACAGCCACAACTTTGGCAGAAATTTAGGCAACAATCTCAATTTGAACTGCTTATTGATCGTCAGGGGGAGACGCGAGTCTTGTCCATTGACCTAAATCACCCAAATTAAGAAGGCAAACTTATGAAGATGTGGCATTGGCAAACAAAAAACGCTTATAAAAATAGTTGGCAGCAGTGGCCGCTTGTTGTTCTGCTTTTAGCCTTGAGTAGCTCCACCTTTGCCAAGCCTGTAAAGTTGCAGCAGAACTTTAAAAATGTAGACATTAAAAAGGTGATTGAAGCGGTTGCCAAGCTGACTCGCCATAACTACATTATTGACCCTCGTGTAAAAGGTAAGGTGACGCTGATAGCCCCAGACCCGATGGAGCCCGAAGCTTTGAACAGCACGCTGCTGGCCATTTTGCGAGTGCATGGCTATGTGGCGGTGCCTGATGGTGAAGTCACCAAAGTGATCCCTGCTAACCTTGCACGAGATCAACTCCCCTTTAAACCGAACCACCCGCTCTCTGCGGATGCTTGGGTGACAGAAGTGATTTCGATTCATAATGTGGAAGCCACGAAATTGGTGGCACTCTTACGACCTTTAGTGGCTCGTGAGGGGCATTTGGTGGGGTTGTCTGAAAGTAATAAGTTGGTGATTACGGATACCACAGCCAATATTCGTCGCATTAAACAGATTGTGCAGCGTATAGATGTGCCTGCCAGTGCAGGTTTCGAGATTCTGCCGCTTAAGCACGCCTCAGCTAAAGAGATCGCAAAAACCCTAAAAAATCTTCTGCCTAGTGGTAACCGTAAGCCTAAGATTACCTATGATGAACGCTCTAATCGCTTGATTGTCAGTGGCAGTGAACAAGAAAGGTTACAAATTCGCTCTCTGGTAGCACAACTGGATACCCCCATTGCCAGTGAAGGTAATGTATCGGTGATCTATCTGCACTATGCCAAAGCCAAAGATCTTGTACCGGTGTTGCAAAAAATTGCCAGCAGTCCAGCACTGATTCAGTCAAGCGAAGGACAAGCTGCTGCTCAGGGAGGGGCGAGTGGTAAATCGGCTAAAGAGGTGGCCAAAGAGATTAATATCCAAGCGGATGAGCGGATGAATGCAGTGGTCATCAGTGCGCCGCCGACCATTGTTACGGCTTTAAAACGGGTGATTAAGCAGCTCGATATTCGTCGGGCACAGGTGTTGATTGAAGCCGTGTTGGTGGAAGTTTCGGAATCTAAGCAGGCTGAACTGGGCATAGAGTGGGCTGCTAATGGCCCGAATGGTGTTGGTCTGATTAACTTTTCGGGCACACTGCCCACCATTTTAGGCAATGTGGGCAATCCAGCCGCACAAGCACAAGCCTTAGGGCGAGGAGTTTTCAGTGGTGTGGGGGAGATCAGTACTAACAATCAGGGCTGGTTGGCTTTGATTAAAGCCTTAAATGGTGATGCGAACGCCAATATTCTCTCCACACCCACCTTGCTGACATTGGATAATGAAGAGGCCGAAATTATTGTGGGTAAAGAGGTGCCTTTCCGTACGGGGTCTTATACCAGCACCGGCAGTAGCACAACCCCCACTAATCCATTTCAGACCATTGAGCGGAAAAATGTGGGACTAAAACTCAAGGTAAAGCCGCAGATTAATGAGGGGGATGAAGTCTACTTAGAGATTAACCAAGAGCTATCCGATGTGTTGCCCAAAAGTGATGCGGTGGACTTGGAGACCTCAAAGCGGGAGATTAAAACCAAGGTGATTGTGGGGGATGGTAATGTGATTGTGTTGGGCGGTTTGATTACCGAGCGAGAGACCGAAGTTGTTTCCAAGGTGCCCGGGCTGGGTGATTTACCCCTTCTAGGGGGGCTGTTTAGCTCAAAAAGCAATAAAAGAGAAAAGGTGAATTTAATGGTGTTCTTGCGGCCGGTCATCGTTCACAACCCTAAGATGAGCAACTATTATAGCCAGCAGAAATACAGTGAAATGCAGCAAATGCAAGACCAGATGTTGCAGCGGCACGATTCAGGCATGATTAACGGTTTACGCCCCAAAATGCGTAGCCTAGAGCAGTGGATGCAAAGCGGAAAAGTGGGTACGGAATCCACTCATAAAACAGCCAAAACACGCACGCAGTACGAAGCAAAAACAGAAACAGAACAGCAAAAATCGCCTACGAATGCCAAAATGCCCAGTCCTGCCGATGAAACTTTGGAAATTCTAGGGTTTTAAAGTGACAGAACTTCCCTTTGCTTTTGCTCAAACGCATCAACTGTTGCTTCAAAATGCACCGGAAGGGGGCTTGCAACTGTTGCAAACTGAGAAGACCCCACTGGAAGCCATTTTAGAAGTGCAGCGTTTACTGGCACCAGTTGATTTTGAGGTTAAAACGGTTGATGAGGCAACCTTTCAGCAGCAGTTGCAACGGCAGTATGTCAATACATCTGCCAATGCCATTGAGCAGATTGATGGCTTGGAAGAGGAGGTTTCATTGAGTGAGGTGGCCGATGCACTTAGTGAGGCAGAGGACCTGCTTAACAGCGAAGACGATTCGCCCATGATTAAAATGCTCAATGCGATTTTGACCGAAGCGATTCGAGCGAATGCCTCCGATATTCATATTGAGCCCTTTGAAAAACAGCTGCGGATTCGTTTCCGCATAGATGGTCAGCTTAAAACCATTCTTACACCCAATCCTGCCTTAGCTGGCATGCTGGTTTCGCGGGTGAAGGTGATGGCCAAACTGGATATTGCAGAGAAACGATTGCCGCAAGATGGTCGCATCACCCGTAAGTTGGGGGGGCGAGAGGTGGACTTGCGGGTCTCTACCATTCCCTCCAGCTATGGCGAACGAGTGGTGATGCGTCTGCTGGATAAGAGTGCTGGGCGATTGAATCTCACCGATTTAGGATTGCCCGATGAGCTACTACAGCGGGTGCAACAGATTTTAAAACGCCCCTACGGTATTTTTCTGGTCACAGGTCCCACCGGTTCTGGAAAAACCACCACCCTTTATGCGGCCTTGAGTCGTCTGAATGATACGCAGCGTAATATTATGACGGTGGAAGATCCAGTAGAGTACAACATTGAGGGAATTAACCAAACTCAGGTAAACACCAAAGCGGAAATGACCTTTGCCAAAGGGTTGCGTGCCATTTTGCGACAAGACCCGGATGTGGTGATGATTGGGGAGATTCGAGATCGTGAGACGGCTGAAATTGCCGTGCAGGCTTCTTTGACCGGGCATCTAGTGCTCTCTACGCTGCATACCAATACTGCGGTGGGGGTTGTTACCCGGTTGAAGGATATGGGTATTGAGCCTTTTCTGCTGGCTTCCAGCTTGCTGGGGGTGATGGCACAACGACTGGTACGAAAGCTCTGCCCCCACTGCAAAGAGGCGCACCCAGCTGATGCACAAGAGTGTGAATTGTTGGGGGTGGAGGCCGCTACTCTTTATCATGCCAAGGGGTGTGATGCTTGTAACCACACCGGTTACTCTGGAAGGCAGGGCATTTATGAGTTGGTGACGGTGGATAAGCAGATGCGGCAACTCATTCATGCACAAGCCTCGGAGCAGGAGATTGAAACGGTGGCACGCCAGCAGGGGCCAGCCTTGCAGCAGAGCGGTTTTGCTTTGGTATTGCAAGGGGTCACCAGTTTGGAGGAGGTGCTCCGTGTCTCTCAATCGGCCTAAGAAAAGAGAAGGGTAGAGAACAGCGATGGCAACTTTTCAATATGAAGCGCTCACCCCTCAAGGCAAAACCCTGAAAGGCCGTGCTGAAGGGGACTCTGCTCGTCAGGTGCGGCAACAGCTTAAAGAGCAAAACTTGATGCCCTTAAAAGTGCAGCCTGTGGTAGAAAAAGGGCAGAGCGTGCTAAAGGGTATGAGCCTTAAGAAGAAGCTTTCCATTGCTGACTTAGCGCTCACTATTCGCCAGCTCCACACCCTGTTACAAGCAGGCAAACCCTTGGCAGATGCTTTGCAAGTGCTGGCAAAACAGGCGCAAAAGCGAGGGCTGCAGCAGTTTTTATCAGCGTTGTATGATGCGGTTTCTGAAGGAAAATCCTTTGCAGAAGCATTACGACTCAGCCCTTTTCGCATACCTGAAGAGGTGATTGCCACTATTGCTGCGGGAGAAGAGAGTGGGCACATGGTGGCGGTGCTCTCCCGTTTGGCAGAGGCGATTGAACGGCAGGAAAAACTGCGGAAAAAAATGCAGTCAGCCCTGATTTATCCCACCTTAATGATTGTGGTGGCGGTGAGCATTGTTTTTTTCTTGGTGGTGTTTGTGGTGCCTAAGGTGGTTTCAGTGTTTCAAAATATGCACCAAGCATTGCCGCCCCTTACTCAGGGATTGATTCAGCTGAGCGACTTTTTGCAACAGCACTGGGGCACAATATTGCTGGGAATATTGGCTGCAGTGGTCGGGTTTAAACTGCTAATGCGCTCTCACAAATGGCGATATCGATTTGAAAGTCTGCTGTTGAGGCTGCCAGGGGTTCGCACCTTTTTAATCTACTCTGCCAGTGCCCGCTGGGCGCGTACCTTGGGGGTGTTGCTCTCCAGTGGTGTGCCAGTGTTGCAGGCGCTCAAAATTTCTGCAGAGGTTATGACGCTTTTGCCGCTAAAAGAGAAGGTGGAAGCGATGATTGAGACGGTGCGAAAGGGCAAAGCGGTGAGCAAAGCGATGACTCAGGCCGGCTTTTTTCCGTTGTTGTTGGTCAACTTGGCAGAGACGGGTGAGGGCAATGGACGCCTGGCAGAGATGCTGCTCAATGGTGCAGAGCGGTATGAAGAGGATGTAGAGACCGCTGCTCAAACGCTAATCTCTATTTTAGAGCCTGCACTGATTATTGTGATGGGTGGGGTGGTATTGACCATTGTTTTGGCGATTATGATGCCAATCTTTGCTATGAATCAAATGGTTAAGGTGTAGGTAATGAATTTCAGGCAAAATCTACGGATGATTAAATCATTTTGACAGGAAAAG
>CAYOOU010000030.1:0-15094 GCA_964405635.1 uncultured Piscirickettsiaceae bacterium | reverse complement strand
CTTCTGCAGCACCATCCATGGTTTGCACAACATTAATACCGTCTTGCGCATTACGTATCGCCATGTCTGTTCCCTTCACCTGAGAGTCCATACGGGTCACAACCGCTTTACCTGCAGCATCATCTGCAGTGTGGTTGATACGCAAGCCTGAGGTTAAACGCTCCATTGAAGTTTTTTGAGCTCGTGAAGTTTGGTCTAGTAGACGCACTGCATTCTCTGAACCCATATTGGTGTTAATTACCATTGACATGATAAATCTCCTTTTTTGTGTGTGTTTGTAAAATTGCCTTCATTCACTCTATCGGCACCATTCACAAACAATTAAATTTTTTTTAAATCTTTTCACTCAAAAAAATACCTAAATCTATTTTTTGAGTAAAACCTGCATCCACTCCCCCCAGTTTTGAATCTTGACTCTGTTGCAAAAACTCTTTAATCCGTGCAGACTGAGCCAGAAACGCCTCCGAAGGAAACTGCTTAACAACTTCGCCCTTTTGAATATCCAGCACCTTAATCACCATGCGTTCACTTTGTTCATCTATTTCAAAACGAAGTTCACTTTGGCTTTGTTGCAAACGCTGGTTCAAATCATCCGTTTTTTGTTGAAGTTGTTTCTGCAGGCTATTGCCATTCTCATGTGCTGAAGGATTTTTCACCTCTGACTGTTTTTTTTGAAACTCAGGCGAGGGTGCGCTTCCATTCGTTCGATTGAGAACAACTTCAACTTTCGGCTCAGTCGCTTTCAAATCTTGTGAAGAAACAAATTGTATTGGCTGAATGGTATTCATAACTCACCCCCTTACCTTACGGCTTTACCTTAAAAGTGAGAGAACATTTTGTGATTGCTGGTTGGATTGCGACAACATGCTCATACCAGCTTGCTGCAACACCTGTGTTTTGGCTAAGACAGCACTCTCTTTGGCAAAGTCGGCATCCTGAATCTGACTACGAGAAGCTTTGATATTCTCGTTTACATTCTGCAGGTTAGCAATCGTATGCTCAAAACGGTTTTGCACCGCCCCCCATTTTGCTCGTTGCGTGCTAATTTTTGATAAATCAATATCTATCTTTGCAATTGCTGACAATGCCTTAGCCTGAGTTACAATTGAAGCAGCACCATAGCTTAACGCTGTTTTACTCATTGCTATCAAGCTGATATTAATTTGATTGATCGCGCCAGTTTCCCAGCCCACATGCATACTTAATGCAGTATTACTACCATTCATAAGTGCAATACCATTAAATTTTGTGGTTTTGGCTACGCGATCCATCTCTGTCTGCAACTGCGCCACCTCTTCATTCATCTGACTGCGCTGAGCTGAGGTATAGGTATCGTTAGCTGCTTGGACCGCTAGCTCACGCACACGCTGCAGCATATTGACAATTTCTTCTGCTGAGCCATCCACCGTTTGCACTAGATTAATCCCATCTTGTGCATTTCGAATTGACATATCCGTTCCCTTGACTTGAGAATCCATACGCGTCACAATCGACTTACCCGCTGCATCGTCTGCTGTATGATTAATTCTTAAGCCTGAAGTTAAACGCTCCATGGCAACTTTCTGTTCACGCCCTGTTTTATCTAGCAGGCGCACTGCATTTTCTGACCCCATATTGGTATTGATTACCATAGACATGATGACATCTCCTTTTTAATTAAAAAATTGACCATTTATATATATAATTTTGGTCAAAATTCTTTCCCTTCACGGTCTGTAACGGCGAGTATTTAAAAAGCTTTAGAAAAAAATTTAATTTTTTTTCGATAAAGATGGCATCCCCCCTGTTCAGCCTTTAAAATCAACAAGAACAGACATACAAGGGAATGCAAATCATGCAAACTGAAACCATCTCAACTCTTGAGCTAGGTGTCCCTAAAACCAATAGTTTTGGCGACACCTATTTTGAAACCATCAACCAAAAAGCTTTTGATGGCATTGGAGCCAAAGCCTTACTTCAAAAAACCTTTGAAGACGCCTTTAATCAAGAAAAAACACTTTATTTTATTGTGGGTTCAGACTCTGGGTTACTTTTACCCATCCTACAAAAAGAAGCTGAACAAGATAACAGCAAACGGTTTGTTGTCTTTGAAGCACCAGAAATTATCAATTACTTAAAACAGACAGGACAGAGTTTTTCTAAAATTGACATCCGGCCAATGGACACTTCTTATGAAGCTTTAGAAGATGACTACCCGCATTATATTACCCACAACCGAATGCAACTGGTTCGTTCTCTTTCCGTTCTGGATAAGCGATGCGAGTATTACGCTCATGCTTGGGAACAAAAACTGACCGAGTTCCGTAGCTTTCAACAAAGCAAAATGAGCGTTCGCACTAATAATGTCTTTATTAATGCCCAAATCTATAATTGTGTTGATAACCTCTATCCCATTGCACAATTTAAAAAACAATTTTCCGAGACCCCTGCAATTCTTTTGGGTGGTGGACCAACCCTTGATGCAGGTATTGAATGGATTAAACAACATAGAGATCAAATTCTAATATTTGCCGCAGGACGCATCAGTTCACGACTACTCAAAGAAGGCATTGACCCAGATATTGTGGTCACAGTTGACCCCAATGATGTGAGTTACGACAACACCAAACAGATGGAAGCCTTCAGCGAAAAGTCGGTGTTGGTTCACACAAACTATGCGCACCATAGCCTATTGGCTGAGTGGCGTGGCGCACACAGTTTTACTGACCGTCTCTTTCCTTGGGCAGAAGTCGACCAGCCCGCCAACCTCGCAACTTCTGGGCCAACAGTGACCAATACCATGGCCTCCATTGCCGCCTTTCTTGGTTGTCCTCATATTTATCTCCTTGGCGTTGACTTCTGCTACGGTTCGGAAGGTCAAACCCATGAATCTTCTAGTTTAGAAAATAAACTTGGAGAAATGTTTGTACATGATGTAGGACAAAAGGTTCGCACAAACTCTGGGCGTCTAGCCGAAACCAATGATACCTTTGCCAATGCATTGACAGAGATGAACGACTTTGCCAAACTGGCAAAACAACAAAATATTTTTTTATATAGCCTTGGCCTTGAGTCTGCGGCTATGGAAAATGTGCCCTTCGTAGAAATGGAGGCTGTTCAGTTAGGCAAAGCTGAACAGAAGAAACAAGCCTTGGAACAGATGGTTCAAGCTTTAGACTTCTCACCTAAAGTCGTGCAAAAGCACTACGATAAAATGAAAAAGCAGCTGCAAAAGTTCCGAAAGGAAGTCAAAACCACCCAGCAATTGGCTCAATCGGGACTGGAAGCGGCCAAACTGTTGTTTGATAATGAACAACAAACCGACAACCTCACCAAAAAAATTACTCAAGCCAAATCCAAACTCAATAAAAAGCATATGGAAACCATGGAGTTTATCTATCAATATGCCATAGATGCTTATGCTAAATTTATGGATCCCTCAGTATCAGAAGATGAGATGAGCCATAAAGAAATAAAAAACAACCTGATCAACTTCTTCACTGCAATTACCGAAACCTCAATGGATATTTTGCTCAATCTAGACAAAGGGCTTAAACACATCAACATTCGCAAAGACGAGGCGAAAGGTGAAACGAAAATTGACCAATTAATCAATTTTTGGAAGCAGCATAATGAGGAAGGACGCATTCTAACTTGGCTAAAGCAGTATGAACTTAACCCAGAAGCCTTTACCCCAGAGCATCAAAAACAGATTAAACTATTAATTGAACAGTTTAAAAACAAAATCCAGAAAACCAGCGGCTCTAAACTCGAACAAAGACTGAAGAACAGTGCTGAAAACCTAGGCACCGTCTATACCCTAACCCACGAATACTTTGATGATGGCAAGGTGGAAGAACTGGAAAAAATCGCTGACTACCTCAAAACAAAAGAGAGTTTTAAAGCCAAAGAGTTACACAAACTTACCTTGGGTTATATTGCCGACCTCAAAAACAACCTACCAGATGCTTACACACACTATACCCAAATTGAGGACAACACCCTGCTACAGATTGCCCTCAAACGCATTGTGCAACTCACTTTAGAAGAGAAAGACTACCAAAGCGCCCTGAATGCCCTAGATGTCCTCATAGGTTATTCAGATGAGTATATGCTCCCTTATGCAGATCTATCCGCTTCACTTGGACGTACAGATGAGGCCTTAAATACCTATATGAACTATCTAAGCCTGCATCCAAGTGACAGCACTGCTTGGTTAAAACTGGCAAAACAGCTCATGGCGCTGGGCGTGAATGATGAAGCGGAAAATGCACTCAATCAAGTGTTAAAACATGAACCTGAAAATAATGCAGCACTGACACTTAAAGCACAATTAGCCCAAACAAATGACTAACTCTCTTTTGAGGAGCAGAAGATGACCCAATGTATTTTATGCCGCCACTCTGATTTAGAAACCGTATTTCAGAACAGGACAGGGGTTTCTGTCACTTCTGACACCAAAATCATCCAGCAAAATTTTCGTCTCTTGCAGTGCAAACAGTGCGGGCATATTCAAAAACAGCCTGATGAGCAGTGGCAAAAAGGGATTGAACAGATTTATCAAAACTATGACCCTTATTATCTTTCAGAGGGTCAAGAAGAGTCTTATCAGCAAAGTGCTTTAGATTTAGATGCACGATCCGACTGGATTTTTCAACAGATTCAACCCAAACTTTCTGCGCATACAAAATGGCTCGATATAGGTGCGGGCAATGGGGCTTTTATCGGCACCGTTGCCAACTACCGGCCTCAAGACGCTTTTTACGCACAAGACCTACACAACCAACACGAACCAGTGCTACAAAAAATTCCAGGATTTAAACAGTTTTTTCTGGGTGACCTTGAGCAAATTAACCAAACATTTGATGTGATTAGCTTGGTGCATGTATTAGAGCATGTGCTAAACCCGTTAGAATTTATAAAAGCCATTACACCGCTCATGCACGAACAAACACTTTTGGTCATACAGGTTCCCAATATTGAAGGGAATCATCACGATATTTTCACCTATGATCATGTTTCACACTTTTTTCCGCAACGGTTAGAAGCCTTTTTAAACATCTGCTTTCAACAGGTCAGCTACACGCCTTTTAAATACGCAAAAGAGATGCTCTTTGTCTGTCAAACGCCTAAAACCACAATACAAACAGAAACACCACGCTTTTATCCATCCACGCTTCAGTGGCAACACCTAGAAAGAAGCCTTCAGCAGGTGCAACAATTCATTGAACAATCCACCCCTGTTTATGTTTTTGGCACCACCCCTCCGAGCCTATTTTGGGGGCGCTTGCTTAAACAGAGTCTTGTCGCCTATATCGATGACAATCCACTCAAGCAAAATCAAACATTAGACCAACGCCCTATCCACAACCGACAACAAATTTTACACAAGCCCCATCCTATTTTGATTCCACTCGGTACAGAGCTCTCAAAAGCCATTGTTCAAAAAGCCCCGCATTTTGACTGGATTATTTTATAAAACTGATATAAGACATCCCTCTTCCAAACCAGTTTTCAAATCCTGCCAATGCCTGCTTCCAATCCTGTTGCTGGTTTTGATAAGCACTGAAAGCGCGCATCATCGACTCTAATGATTGCAAAATATCCGCTGCCTCTGTGATGCCTTTTAACTGCTCAGTCAGTTGGTCTAATATTGGCTGTAACGCTTGATTTTCCCGCCAGTCCGTCTGGATATTCTCTTTTGAGAGACGATAAATCGCCAATGCAAGTTCTTCAATATTTTGCCCAACTTCTTGCGGAATATCTGGATAAACCTTTCGATAGTCTAAAAAGTTTAACAACTGTTTCTCATAGGATTCAGCCACCCTTTCCACTTCGGAAATCTTGCTCGAATCGATCTCCTTATACCAACGCCAATCGGTTATAAAATTAGGCGAGGCATGATAAGGGATAAAGTCAGATGACAATGCATAAACGGCATCTCGAATACTCCACACCTCTCCTGTAAAAGGGTGTAGCACATTATCCAATATCCAATCCTGATGACTTCTTGTCATCCCTTTCAAGTTTTTAAGATGAGGGCTAAAAAAAGGAAGAAGACTATCAAGCTTCTCCTGAGTAGTCGCTGAAACCAACCCAGCTTCCTGTAAACACATACCCGCTAAGATTCTTCTCAATAGCTCACTTAAAAAGGAGCTGGCTGAAACCGTTGTCACCAATAAAATCCCCCCTGGGGCGACCAAGGTACCCAGCTTTTGCGCAAATTGGTCTGGATGGCTCTGAAACGGAATCGTCCCTTCACATAAAACCAAATCAAACTGCTCATCAGAGGCATAGGTTAAAAAATCCGCTTCAATCAGGGTGGCATCGTGCGATCCAAAAACGGCCGTTAAATTTTTTTCCGTCGCCTCAATACTCAAAGGGTGACCATCCATGAGCACATAGCGTTCTGGGTTCAAAGAGTAAGTAAACAAAGCATTATGCCCCGTCCCAGGCCCGACTTCCAAAACCCGTTTACCTTTGACCCAACTTGCAGGGATGCCACAGCTTCGATAGAGCGCTTCACGCCGTGCAAAGTGTGCTTGCATATCCTCCATTTTTTGTGCAACAGGGATAATGCGCTCTTTCTGATAATAATCTAAAAATGCTCTTTGCGACGATGAAGTATGTGTCATTCTATGTTTCCTAGGTTAATAAACTGCCACTCATATTAATAATCTGACCATGAAACAGATGGGGAGAGTTAGAGACAAGCTGTACAATTTCACTGGCTGTCTCTTCAACCCACGGCAATGGGCGGTGCTGGCGAATGGTCAGCTTTTGCCGATAAGCCTCTGTTTGCTGGGCCTTAGCCTGCATCCAATGCCCTTGTTCAGCGAGTAAAGGGCCTGGTTGAACGGCAAAAACCGTCAGTTTGGGGTCAGAATAAAACCCTGCCAGATTCTTTGTCCACCCCTCAAGTGCCGATTTAGCCATCACATAAGCGGGTGCAGCATTGCCCAAGTGGGTGGCTGCCGAAGAGATATTGACGATGGTCAAAGGGTTCAGTTCATCTTGTTTTAATGCCTGCCAGCGGCGAATCAAACCTTCTGAAAGGCTCACAGGGAGAAAACAGTTAATCTTAACCGCTTGTTCCAACGCCTTGACAGATAAGGGGTGACCATCCCCTTTGACTGCGCCACCAATCGCATGAATCACAATATCGGGTAACGCCCAGTGATAATGGTCGTCCAAAAAATCATCCACCGCTTCATTCAGCACATCCACCCTAATCGTGCCTTCAATCAGACCTGAATACTTTGCCTCAAGCACTTTGAGTTTTTCAGAACTCCGCCCGTGAAGAATAAACTGACACCCCCCTCTCTTGGAAAACGCTGAAATCAGCGCATCACCCAAGGGAGAAGTAGCCCCTGTTATCAATATGCGTTGATTCATTTATACAAATGGCAAATGCTTAGGATCCGTGTCTAAATAATCAAGAATCATAATGTTCTTTTGATTGACCATACAGTGATGATTACAGACTTCTGACGGATTGATTTTAAAGAACTGATTTTTATCACTGTTCCAAAATTCTTTAAAGCTCATATCCTTAATCGAACCTAATCGACCATCAAGCAAGTTATAGGCCTTATCATGACAAGCATACACATTTAAATCTGCCCCAATCACAGGGTTGATTTGCAAATAAGGGCACCAGTGATAATCCTTATCAAAACTTTCAAGCTGAAGGTGATAAGAGTCATAAACCTCAAAATTCTCATCCTCTAGCAACTGCTTTGCTTTCACCGCTTGCGCTTTTGCCTCATGATAAAAAGGCTCGTGGTATTGATTGGTCTCCTTGCCATCATTGCTTACTATACAAGGGGCAATTTTAAAGCTATCTACCCCCAACTCTTTCATCAACTTTGCAAATTCAAAAGTATGCTGATAGTTCTTGTTATCTACAATAAAGCTAATTCCCAATGCACAGCGACCATTTAACTTTTTAAAGTTTTCAATATTTTGAATGACCTTAGCAAATTCATTACCATTCACATCACGGTAATCTGCATAACTCTGAGCATCCCAACCATCTATTGAAATTCTTATCCAAGTGCCATAATGCGCAAACAACTCCGCCACCTCGCCTTTCAAACGAGAGCCGTTCGTCAAAGAAGCAAAAGCAATTGGGGTCTCTGATAGCTTGCGAATCGTTGATAAAAAATGCCGATAGACAAAGGGCTCCCCGCCCCCACTAAAGGTAATCGCCTCAACCCCCATCTCCACACAGTCATCAATAATTTCCATCATTTTCGCTTCTGGAATGGAATCTTTCTCCACCATATCTTGACCCAACTGCAAGTTATCCACCTTATAGGCACAATACCAGCAGTTGTGGTTACACACATTGGTCGGCTTAATTCGGATGTGAACAGGCGGACGAATTTCGCTTGTGTCTTGTGGGAGAGAAGCCAGCTTCTCTGGATAGTGAAAAATTTTATACTCTGAATATTTATTTGGTCTGCTCATAATGTATCCCGCTCATTTTATGTAACAATTCAACGCCTGAATCCTTACTTATTATATTTACTCAAAAAATAGAAAATCATAATCGCCTGTATAGCCATATTCCTCAAACAACCAAATCCACTCTTCTGGCCGAAAAAAACTCTCACAGGTCAATGTCCAACATTTCAGATGATAAAGTTCTTGGTCATTTCGATAACTGTCTAGCGTAATATATTTATGCTTTCCTACTCGTTCTATCTCTTGTAGGGCTCGCTTCACTTCATAGATTTTCAAATGGTGAACCACAGTCAACGAAAGCACTAAATCAAAGGTTTTATCGCCAAAAGGATAGCGATCTTCAGCTTTATGCACAAACAGGTGCGGCTTGATTTCATCAGGCGCTTTGGAGATGGCATAACGAGAAACATCAAAACCGACAACCTCCACACCTGGCAAAAGCTGCTTTAACTCAAAAAGCAAAAAAGCTTTGCCGCAACCGACATCTAAAATCTTAGATTGGTTCGTCAACTGATACCGCTCAATTAAGTCCTCTGCCATCCCTTTCCATCGACCATCATAGTGATAGCCGCCAAAACCATACTTTCGATCACCATCCCAATAATCAAAATCAAACTGCTTAGCCGTTTGCATCATCTCAACAATATCAGGGCTTGAGATTCTCGTCAGATAATCTCGCTTGGTTTTTGTGTGCAACTTATCATAAAAATGTAACTGTTGACCCATTTATCGCCCCTTTAAGGTGTTCATAATTTCCTTCACACTCATGCCAGCCGCATCAATCGCCTCATTTTGCGTGCCATAGGTTTTCACAAACTGTTTTTTAAACCCTAAACGCAATAACTTATCTAAACTCTCTGGCTGCATCTGTTGCCAATGCTCTAAAACAATGGTACCCAATCCGCCTTCCACAAAATGCTCCTCAAGCGTTACCACTGTTTTCGCAGTTTGAATCCACTTCCATAAAGCCTCTTCATCAAAAGGCACCCATGTATGGTAATGCAACACTTGGACACTTCTACCCTGTTGTTGCAGTTGTTCTGCGACCTCTAACGCCCTTTGAGTCATAACTCCACTGGAAATAAAAACCACTTCCGCTTGTTGCACATCCAACATCTCAATCGCCCGTCCAATCTCAAACGAGCGATCTTGGCGCGACACCACCTTATCTTTACCTTTAGCGGTTCGGATATACATAGGGCCTGTCCAATCTAGGGTTTTCGGCATTAATCGCGCCATCTCTTCCTTATCACAAGGGGCAACGAGGGTCATATTTGGCAAAGCCCGCAGAATCGCCATATCATTTAATGAAGTATGCGTTGGTCCTAAAGGTGCATAGACCATGCCTGCACCATTAGCAATCAGACGAACAGGCAAATTTGGCAGACAAATATCTACAGAAATCTGCTCTAAATTTCGTTGAACAATAAAGGGTGTGATGGTGTTCACATAAGGAATAAAGCCTTCCATCGCCATACCCGCCGCCATCCCCGTGATGGCTTGCTCACAAATGCCCTCCATCAAAAATCTTTCCGGTGCCTCTGCTCGCATTTTAGGCATCATATCAGGTGCTAAATCAGACCCAATAAAAACAATACGATCCTCTTCTATCGCTGTTTGATCAATCCATTTATGAGCTACTTGGCGCATGATAGGCCTCCAATGATGATTTAAATGCCTCAACCACCTCTTCTGTCATTCGGTTCACATGATGCCACTTAGGGTTATGCTCCGCCTCTTTCACCCCTTTACCCTTAATGGTGTGGGCAATAATCACTTTCGGAGCAGATTGAGGCGTTTTAAATGCCTGCTCTAACTCGGCAAGATTGTGACCATTCACCTCTATGACTTCAAACCCAAAGGCCTGCCATTTTGCCGTCAAGGGCTCCATATCACAGATGGTTTGTGTTAGGCCTGCTGACTGTATTTTGTTATAGTCCACGACCACCGTTAAGTTGGTTAAACAGTGCTTATTTGCCAGCAGTGCTGCTTCCCAAATAGTTCCCTCATTCATTTCTCCATCCCCAATCAGCACATAAACATGGTGCGAACACTGTTTAATTTTTGCGGCAATCGCCCTCCCAACCGCCAGAGCCAAACCATGACCTAAAGCACCTGTAGAAGCTTCCACACCCGGCACTTTTGACGCTTCCGCATGAGTGCCCAATAGGCTATTGAACTGACAAAACGAATCTAAGGTTTCCAATGGAAAATACCCATGGTCAGCCAAAATCGCATAATGTGCAATGGCACCATGCCCCTTGCTTAAAATAAAGCGATCTCGCTCTGACCACTCGGGCCTCTGCGGATCATGCTGCATAATGGTGTCATACAATACCATTAAAATCTCAATCGGCGAAAGCGAAGGGCCTATATGCCCTCTGTCCCCCCCAATCAAAGTGCGTAACACCAAATGGCGTAAAGTTTTTGATCGGCTATTTAAGCCCATCTCCAAGGCTTGTTGATGCCTTTGTGCTTGTATTTGCATAGTTTTCCAATTTTAGTTGTAACTACTCAGCTCACCCCTGAAATCCGCCACTTCTGCGTTGAAAAATGGTCATTTACTATTGTAAACTCACATTTTCTGCCTTGAATTGACGAATTTCAGGGGCAATCTGAGCAGTTACAATGTCTGCTGAATAGTTAATTTTAGTTTTAATTGCTCTGCTTTTTTTAACTGTTGTGCTTCCAGCGCTGACCAACTTGCACCTAACTTCTGATTTAACCAAGGCCTTTGTTGTCGATAACTGGGCAAAAAAACATTGAGCAGAATCAATAACCAACGCAGGCCACAGCCCATCTTTAAAAATACATAGCGTTGTTTAAACGAAGGGTCTTGTGCAAAAAGTTGTTCAAAAAAATGCTCTATTCGCTGCTGTTGTGAACTGGATAACACCTGTCCTGGATGCCACACCCAGTCGGCCAATAAACGGGCAGGATCATCTCGTCCCGCATACTCAAAATCCACAATAAAAGCGCGTTTTTCTAACTTCTGATAAAGCACATTGTGCAAACTAAAATCTGCTGGGATCCACCTTTGCAGTGCCAATGGCAGTGTCTTTTGGGAGGATAAACGCCACAACTGCGCCATTTGTTCGTGAATCCACAGCAATAGACGCTTTAAACGCGGATCATTCACAGCCATCAAAGCCTCAAAACGCTGATTTAACGCCTTCAAAAACCCCTCAAAATTCAACGCACACGCTTCAGCAGGACGCAGATTTTCCGTCACTGACTTACTTAAGGTATCCTCAAAAAACCGAAAAACTTGACCTAAAATGGTATCTATTTTCATACCGTCACATAAGTCTTCATTGTCATGCGCAATATAATTCAGTTTCAGATAAAGGCGTTCAGGGTCATATGCCAATAATGAAGGTGTCCATTGCGTCGGTAACTCGGCTAAAAACTGATAGCTTGCCACCTCTCTTTCAAACCGCTCAACTGCCTGTTTGCCAGAAAAAAACTTAATAACAACGGTTTCTCCCCTCTCATCCACCCGATAAACTTCACTGTTCCGCCCTCCTGCAAGTGGGGTCACCTGTTCAAACGCAGATAACACAGACCGAGCAGTTATAGAAGCCGACATAATGCTTTCCAACTTGTGACTTGACACAGTTCAAGCGCTTGCGCTTCTGAACATTCTGCCCTGCCATCTGGGCAAAACCAAACCTTTTGTATGCGTTTAGGAAAGGCTTTATCCTGTAACACCTCGATCAAATCATCAATAAACAGGTCACAGCCGCAAGCCCGAACCTGCTCTATTTTCGCTTGTCGTGTCTCAAGAAAAAATACATTTCGATTCAACTGAAAATAGTCATCACACGCAGGATTGAGTTGTGCCTCAATCCACTTCATGGCTTGTTTTTGTAAATTGATGGTTTTGGCATGATCTTGGGCAGCATAAACCGTTTTATGACTAATAATCGAAAGCGAATGCCCCTTTTTTAAAGCTTGTTGCATAAAGTCCAAAGCCCCTTCAAAAACTGGGGCAGACAAAATTTCAGAAGCATAAACTGCAAACTGCAACTGCTGCCACCTCTGCTCCCCCAAATAAGCCTCCGCCTCCCCTCTTAAATAGGCCCGAATCTTGATCTTCCCCCCCTCAAAATCCAACGGCAAAACCCCCAAACGCCGCCCTGCGGACAGAAAGGATTGCGAATAATCAATTAAAGTATTGTCTAAATCAATGCCTATTTTCACTGAACGCTCTTCAGGACTGGGGATTTTATGCCAATTTCATTGTTTTTTGCTATTTCGCTAACATTTTTAAATAGGCTTCCACCTTAAACACATCCACTAATTCATCCACATCCATACCTGAAACGGGATTCATTTCAAACAATTGCGTGTGACCTTCGACGACGAGCTTGCCGTTTTGTAAGAACCATTCGGGTTTGACTAAATAGAGCGCCCCATTGAGGGTATAAAAGCGGTCATCATAGTCTTGACGACGGGTAACGGCTTGTTTGGGTTTGGCCAGATAGTGCCAATTCCCCTGAGCATCCACCTCCATACTTTTATAGGGGTGCTCGGTCATTTTGTGCACACTGACCAGAGAATCTAGATTTTCTTTTTGAAATTGCTCTATGGCTCTATCAATATCTTCACTAGAGCGTAAAGGGGACGTCGGTTGCAGTAGTACCAAAATATCGGGCATCTCACCATTGCGTTCTAGCCAGTGTAAAAAGTCTTTGACCACATCATTCGTCTGCGCCTCATCACTGCTTAGATAGGAGGGACGGCGGTAACGCGTATCAATATTGTGCAGGTTGGCAAAATGTAGAATCTCTTCGTCTTCGGTGGAGAGCATAATGTTGGTTAAATGTTGCGCTGATTGTGCTGCTTCAAAGGTATATTGCAACAATGGCTTAGCCATAATAGGAAAGAGGTTTTTTTTGGGAATCCCTTTTGAACCGCCTCGAGCGGGAATCAGGGCTGTAATTTTAGTGTTCATTTAGGGTTTACTGCCTTGGAAAAGTGATGCTCATAATCAATTTGTGCTTGCTGATAGTCAGGTAATTGCCCAATATCCATCCAATATTCTGTAATGGGAAAGCCCCCCACGGGCTTGTTTTCAGCCAGTGCTTGCTCAATCAAAGTGGGCATATCATAAAATTGATTTTGCGGTACATAAGCCAATGATTCTGGCGAGAGGGCATAAATGCCACCATTCACAAAGTAGCGATAAACCGGCTTTTCAACCAACTGAGTGACGCATTGTTCCTGCATCTCCACCACGCCATAAGGCACCTGCTGGGCATATTCACGCACACAAGCGGTGACCAAGTTGCCATGCTTTTGATGGAATTCGAGCAAGGCCTTTAAGTCTACTTTAGTCAATAGATCGCCATTCATCACAATAAAGTCTTCTTGCGGTGGTTCTGGCAATAGGCTTAAAGCCCCAGCAGTGCCCATGCGGTCTTGTTCTTCGATATATTTAATCTCAATACCGTATTGATGCCCATCGCCAAAGTAGTCTCTAATCTGTTCCCCTAAGTAGTTAATACAGAAATAGAATCGTTCAAATCCCTGCTCTGAAATATGTTTGACAATGGTTTCTAAAATGGGCTGGTTGCCTACGGGCAAAAGTGGCTTAGGCACGTTCTCTGTCAAAGGGCGTAGGCGTGTTCCTAGGCCTCCTAACATCAGCACCACAGGGTTTTTGAGGGTTCTCGGTGTCGGTTTCTCATAATAGAGCCCTACCATTTTGCCTTGCCTATCCACAATAGGCAAATGTCGCAACTGGTACTGCTGAATGCGCTTTTGCCACAGGGTTTCCAGTTCAGAGTCCTTGCCCACTTTGGGCGATAGATTCATCACTTCCCCTATGGGGCTGGTGAGCATTTTGCCTGCCAGCAATCCACGGCGAATATCCCCATCGGTGACTGTGCCTAGCAAATGTGTCGCCTCATCCACCACCAGTGCAATTTGCAAAGCGGCTTTGTCCATCACCGCCAGCGTCTCTTTAATCGTGGCTTGCGGGGAAACCGAAATGTGTTGCCAGTCAAATAGTTTCATAAGCTTGCTCAAATAAAATTAACATGAGGCACGCGTTTGCCTCGCTCCATTAACTTGTATAAATAACGATTAATGGCATCCATACGGCAGTTTTTACGACATTCGGTAATGTCCAACTCATGGCGAACATATCGGAAATTCTCCTTGCGCTTCTCCCCTTCCCAAATGTCTTGAAAGCTTGCTTCATTGATATTGCCTAAACTAAAACGCTCATCGAGCAGGTAAGCACTGCAACTATATAAAGCACCATCAGCCATAATATAAGCCCACATCGCTGGGGTAGAATAGCAAGTTTGATAGCCTTGTTCTTGGGCTTCACTATAGCGTTTCATAGTGTTATGACGGAAAATGACAGTAAAGTCCTCTCGCTCCTCTGCCGACAACTGTTCTCCAAGGTCTAGCCAGTTGTCATAGTTCAATTTTTCATAGATGCGCGTTTCACTGTAGTTGTGCTGAGAATACGGCTTGATCACCAGATAGTCTGCACCCACTTCTCGACAACGACGCGCCAATCCCACCATTTCATGGCGATTTTCCGGCAATAAAATAGACTGGACACCAATGGTACAGTCTAAGTTGTGGGCTTTTTTATAGGCCACAGCCTTTTCAATATTACTGAGCACTC
>CAYOOU010000029.1:14174-15421 GCA_964405635.1 uncultured Piscirickettsiaceae bacterium | reverse complement strand
TACCGTTAGCACAATACAAGGGAAAAGTTCTGTGGATTGATTTTTGGGCCAGTTGGTGTGCACCTTGTCGTGCCTCTTTTCCATGGATGAATACCATGCAGGAAAAATATGGTGATTATGGCTTTAAGGTGGTTGCCATTAATGTAGATGAAAACAGTGCCGATGCCGTGCAGTTTTTAAGACAACATCCAGCCAGTTTTAGTGTATTTTTTGACCCTAATGGGCAAGCCCCTGCACTGTTTAATGTTCAAGGGATGCCGACCAGTATATTGGTCGATCGGAAAGGGAATATCCATTTTATACACATTGGTTTTGAACCCAGTCAAAAAGCAGCATTGGAAGACAAAATCCAATCTGTGATCAGTGGAAGGTAAACGAGATGGGAAAGTGGATAATATTTGGATGCATATTGGGGATTTTGACTGGCTGCAGTCACTTTACCCCTACCAAAGTCAAGCCTTGGGAACGAGGCATTATGGCACGAGAAGATATGGCTTTGGTGCCCAATCCGGTTCAGGAGGGACTGGATGAACACATCTATTTCTCTAAAGAAGCGGCTTCTGGTGGCTCTGGTGTCGGTGGAGGAGGTTGCGGATGCAATTAAAAAAACAGTTGGCCCTAGCTGCCGGAACATTGCTTTCTACCGTTTCGGGCGTAGCACACTCTACAGACTGGTTGGTTGACTCCTCAGTACTCTTCTATGGGGAAAAGGATAGTCTAGGTCAGGATCACGTTAAAATCCTTGAACCTGTTTTAAGCATTACCAAACAGAATACGCCTGACGATTATGTCAATGTCAAACTGGTTTATGACACCTTAACAGGTGCATCACCCAATGGCGGCTTTGCCTCTTCAAAAACTCAAGTCTTTACAGGCCCATCTGGTGGCAGTAGTTATTCGGTTAAACCAGGCTATACCCCCCTTGATCCCACCTTTAAGGATACAAGAACCGCATTAAGTGTGAACTGGATGACACCCATTAACCGTATGACACGCTATTTAGCAGGCTTCAATTTTTCTTCTGAAAGTGATTATACTTCTGCCAGTGGCAGTTACTCTCTACTCAAAGACTTTAACAATAAGCAGACAACCGTCACATTAGGGCTTGCTTATAGCTATGATGCTGTAAACCCTCATGGAGGATTTCCAACGCCCTTAGCTAAATTGGGTTTAGCTGGACGTTACCAAATGAAGGCAGTGACGCATACTCGTGCATCAGGTGGTTCTGCCACAACATCTGGTGGTTC
>CAYOOU010000029.1:11692-14074 GCA_964405635.1 uncultured Piscirickettsiaceae bacterium | reverse complement strand
GGTGGTTCTGCCACAACATCTGGTGGTTCAACGATTTCTTCAGGTGAAGGCTTGAAGTCAGAAGGGGAAGGACTAAACTTAAATCTATTCCAAGGCAGGAAAAAGACAACTTGGGATGGTATTATTGGGGTAACACAGGTATTAAATCGTTATACCCTATTGAATTTCAATTATGGAATAAGTTCAGTTTCGGGTTACCAAACTGATCCTTATAAACTCGTACCTCTTATAAATCAAAATGGTGAACCTAAAGACTTTATCTATGAAAATCGTCCTGAAAGTCGCCTAAAACAAACCTTAAAACTGGATGCTGTTACAGCAATAGGTAAAGACAGTTTACATCTAAGTTATCGCTACTATTGGGATGATTGGGGCGTTAAGGCGAATACTTATGACTTTAAGTATCACTTGCATTTGGGATCACACTTTTATGTGGTGCCACACTATCGCTTCAGTCACCAGTCAAAAGCAGATTTTTACTATTTGAGCCTACCAGACAGCGCACAAAAGGCTAGCTACCGCTATGCCACTAGTGATATCCGGTTAGCAAATATGACCACGATAACTTTAGGCGGAATGATTGGCTGGAAAATCACAACAGACACAACCTTCACTCTGAATATTGAGCAGATGAAGCAGTCTGGAGACTCTCATCCAGCCAATGCAGTGGGCGATCAGAAAAATCATGATATGTTCCCAACCGTTACCGCTACAATGGTGACTTTAGGGGTGAAAACCCGTTTTTAGAGAAACCATAATATGAGCGATCTGGTCATTGACTGTATTGAACCGGCCTCTCACTTGTGGCGAGGCCGTTTTGATGCGATGAAAAGCCCGTGTGAGGTGCTACTGGAGTGTGAGCAAGAAGAGGTTGCCAGAGAACATCTTCAGTGGGCACAACAAGAAGCCCTGCGGATTGAGCAGAAGTTTAGCCGTTTTCGGGCAGACAGTGTCATCGGTCAATTAAATCGTTGTCAAGCGCAGTGGGTTGAGATTGACTCTGAAACCCAAGCCTTACTCGATTTTGCAGACCAGTGCTGGCAACTGTCTGAAGGTTGGATTGATGTCACAGTCGGTCGCTATTTTCAGCTATGGCGATTTGATGGTAAAACGCCACCGCCTTCTCGAAAACAGCTCAAAAAGTTGGCACCTTTTGTGGGCTGGGACAAGGTCAAGCGTAAACCAGGAGCGGTTTTTCTCCCCCACGGGGTAGAAATCGATCTGGGCGGCATTGGTAAAGAGTATGCGGTCGATCTTGTGGCAACACAGCTTTCTCAAATATCTGAATTAGCCGGCATTTTAGTCAATTTCGGTGGTGATATTCATGCGATTAAACCGCGTCAAAACGGACAGCCTTGGCAGATAGGGGTTGAGAAAGTGCGTGCAGATGCACAAAAAGGGCTGACCTTATCTTTAATCAAAGGTGCCATTGCCACCAGCGGTACGACACATCGTTTTGTGGTGGATAAGCATGGCAAGCCTTTGGGGCACATTCTAAACCCTCATACTGGCTGGCCGGTACGCCATGGTCCTGCATCGGTGACGGTACTCGGAGATACCGCCATTCAAGCTGGACTATTGTCCACTTTGGCCATGCTAAAAGGCAAGCAAGCGCAAGCCTTTTTACAGAGTGAGGGGGTACAGCACTATTGTCAATGGGAGAAAATGCAATGAGACTGTTATTGGTGGAAGATGATGAACAGCTGGGTTCGGTGCTACAAGAGGCCCTAAAAAAATCGGGCTATGCTGTGGATTGGCTCAAAAGTGCCGAGCAAGCGAAAACTGCTATTGAGTTAGAGCACTTTGATCTGTTGCTATTGGACTTAACCCTACCCGGCCAAGATGGATTCAGTTTTTTGCAGGATCTGCGAACACAAGCCCTAGATCTACCCGTCATTATTTTGACGGCGCGAGATAAGGTGGAAGATCGTGTGCAAGGGCTTGAGCTGGGTGCGGACGACTATCTGCCCAAACCTTTCGATTTAGCAGAACTTAATGCCAGAATAAAAGCCGTATTTCGTCGTAAACAGGGGTTTGCCAGCAACCAGTTGAAATATGCCAACTGGACTTTGGATTTGGAACATCATCAGCTCAAAATTGATGGACAACCCATAGAACTTTCTCACAAGGAGTTTGAGCTGTTAAAAATTTTTGTAGAGAAGCCAGGAAGAATACTCTCCAAAAGATTTTTGGAAGAGAGTTTGTACAGCTGGTCTGATTCCGTAAGTAGCAACAGTGTCGAAGTACACATTCATCACTTAAGAAAAAAACTGCCCAAGGGGGCAATTAAAACCATTCGAGGGCTGGGCTATCAACTGCAAGAGGAGCAAACGGTTTAATGTGGTTTCAAGGTCGTTCTCTTAAGTTTTGGTTACTCAGCAC
>CAYOOU010000029.1:0-11592 GCA_964405635.1 uncultured Piscirickettsiaceae bacterium | reverse complement strand
GTGATTAAAAGACGCGTAGAAACAGATTGCCCTGTGGAACTTAGACCCTTAGTCTTGGAAATTCAACAATTGTTAGCACGAGCACAGAAAAAAACCGAGCAAGAAAAGCAGTTTACCGCAAATGCAGCTCATGAGTTAAAAACCCCTATCGCCGCCTTAAAATTGCAAATTGACCTATTGGAAAAGACCTTAACAGAGGCAGGTACAGAACAACAACCCCTAGATCAAGTCAAAAATACGATTCGTCGAACAGAAAACCTAATTCAACAATTGCTAAACCTACAAAAACTGGAAGTGGCTGAAACCTGCTTCGAGCCTGTCTCCTTAAATGAGGTATTATTAGATGTACATCAACTCTTAACCCCTATATTAGATAACAAACAGCAGCAGATCAGCTATCAGCTGCCGGAACATGAGGTGCAGATAAATGCGAATGCATTTTGGTGCAAACAATTGCTGATAAATTTACTCTCAAATGCCATTTTCTATTCTCCTCACGGTGGACAGATTGAAGTCAACATAACTGAAAAGCAGTCAAAAATTGAATTGCAAATTGAAGACTCTGGAGAAGGGTTAACTGAAGCTGAAATTGAACGGGTTACAGAGCGATTTTACCGACTGGATAAACACAAAGGCCAGCCTAATGGTAGTGGACTTGGCCTGTCAATTGTTAAAGAAATTTGTAAAAAATATCAGATAGATTTTCAAATGTGTCAAGGCAAGCGACTGGGTGGACTTAAAGTAATTTTGCAGTTTCACGTGAAACCTTAATGAGACCTTTGCATGAGTAGAGGCCTTGCCATTTTAAGCCGTGGATTCATCTTGTACGAAAGTTTCTAATGTTTAATTGCCAAAAAAGAAGCAAAGTTATACGCCTGAAACCAAATCGCCGCACTCTCAAAACCTGCCTGTTGCAGCCGTTGCAAATGGGTCGTCTCACTGTCACTAATGAGCACATTCTCTAAAGAAGCGCGTTTTTGGCTGATTTCCAGTTCTGAATAGCCATTGGCGCGTTTAAATTGTAAGTGCATGGAGTCAATGGCATTTTGTATGGCGGGGTCTTCAAAATGTATTTTTTCCGATAAAATCAGAATGCCCCCAGGGTTGAGTCCCTGGTAGATTTTATTGAGCATTTGCTGGCGTTTTTCTGGCTCTACAAATTGTAATGTAAAGTTCATGACCACAACCGAGGCATTTTCAATCGGTGTGTGTAGCATATCTTCACAGCGTAACTCTACCGGAATTTCTGAGTGAAAGGCCGCCACATAACTTTGCGCACGCTCAATCATCGGCTGGGACGTGTCCACGCCAATAATTTTGCAGTCTGAGTGGGGCAGTTTACACCGCATGGTGAGACTGACCGCGCCCAAGGAGCAGCCCAAGTCGTAGAGCTGACTGTTAGGCTGGGCAAACTGACTCGTCAGCTCACCAATGCCCGTTAAAATGGTCTGATAACCAGGCACAGAGCGTTGAATCATATCGGGAAATACGCTGACCACGGACTCATCAAACTGAAAAGCGCCCAAGGCTTCATTGGGCTGGGCAAAAAGGGTATCTTTTTCAGAGTGAATCATGGTGTATTATTCCTTAATTATGCCATCTTTTAATAACGAGACTTTAGCTTAGCCACTTGTTTGAGGTGCCACTGCTCTGGCAAACTTCTGGCTTCCACTTTATCTTCAATCACATCAGGCAATTCCGCATTAAAATCTAACCCCGTTGCGGCTTCTACTGCATCGACCGAGGTCACATACTTCATCAAGCTCGCCTTAGGGCTGGCATTTTGCGGCATAATAAAAGCGAGCATTTTAGGCTCAGGATGTTCAGGGGTTCCTGGACGAATATAAATTTTATAAAAGGCATTGGGAATCGCGACTCTAGGGGATTTTTTGAAGCGTTTGGGGTGATTATCAAAAATTGGGCCGGTAATCACCCACACTTCAGGATACCACTTGGAGAAATAATCGGCTGCCACCTCTTCAAGTCGTTGCCATATTTTTCGGTTCAATCTCCCTTTTTGTGGGGTGATATTGGTCATTAAAAAGGTCTCTTTTTGCGCTTCTCGTCCATAGCGGCTGGCAATCACATAGTTTGGCGCCATATGACCTCGATCATAGTGGCTGCCGGTATAATCATCAGAGGTAACAGGAAAAGGAGAACGCCAATCGGCTTTAAATGGGGGCCGTTTGCCAATGCGTTGAGTCTGCTTGGGAATAATTTTATAGGTCACCCATAGAGGGTTACCTAACCATTCAGAGTAGCCCACTAAAAAGGCTTTGTTTCGCAGAATGTGTACGAGATTTTTAAGGTCATCTTTGCCTTCAGGTACGCCCATATAGCTCATGGCTGGGCGAGCAACTTTGACCTCATAGGCATACATGCCACCCGCAAACCCAGTGATTAACAGAGTGGACAATATGATGCTTTTAAGTGACAAGCTTTTAATAAACTTTAGGATACTCATATCATAGCTTCCTTGCTAAAAGGTGAATATAGCGCCCCATATGGCGATAGGCGGGTTGACGGCAGTGTCGATACTCTAACGCAAACAACTCATCTAATTGACTCTTTTCCAACACATCAGAGGTGAGATAGTCGTAAAACACGCGAATACCCGTTTGTATCTCAATTTCAAACCCCATCGTCTCCAACCAACCAATCACCACTTCGGGATATTGTGGATTAGGGGGCGTGAGTTTTTTACCTTTACCAATATAGGCATCTTCCAGAAGGTGTTGCCAGCGCCACTCACCTTTGAGAACATTTGTATAAATGAGCGCATTACGATTGTAAAACAGCAGAGAAAGGTAGCCATTGGGTTGCACTTTTTCCGCTACCGTTTTAAGGGTCACTTCGGGTTCCGCCAACCACTCAAGCACCGCATGAAACAGTACCAAATCGAACTGAGGAAGTTTTGGTGCCAGCTCTTGAGCCGCTCCTTGCAGAAAGGTGGCTTCCAGTTTAGATTCAGCAAACCTTTGCTGGGCTTTGTAAAGCATCTGCTGGGAGAGGTCACAGAGGGTAAGGGCATGTCCCGCTTCGGACAGCCATTGACTCATTTGCCCCAAACCACAACCGGCATCCCAGACATTAAGCGGGCTGGGGTGGTCGTGCAGGGGTTGTAGATCCTCTTTTAAGAGCTTGAGTCGCCAGTCGCCTTTCACCGTGCCATAAACTTTTTGTTCAAACTTATCGACTAAACGATCAAAGTTTTTATCTTGTAAGGGTTTTTGGGGCTTTTTTGCTTGTCTGTTCATAATCGTATTATATAACCCAAATCCTCAGATAGAAATCGGCAAGTCACCCCAGCCCGTTTTATCCAATTTCTATCTGAGGATTTGGGTATAAAGTCATGAACCGAACGAATCATTAAAAAATTTAATTAGTGTTGAAATCTCAGTTACTGCATAATTCAATTATTCAATTGAATATGTTAGGAACATTCAATGTTAAAAAAAGCGATATTCGCCGAACTTTCTCGAATAGGGCATGTGTTGGCTTCTCCTCAACGCATTGAAATATTAGACTATTTGGCTCAGGCACCCCGCAGTGTTGATGACATAAGCCAATTGACAGGACTCACACCAGCAAATGCCTCTCGCCATTTGCAAATTCTCAAAAATCTATTTATGGTTAAAGTAGAGACGCAAGGAAGACTAAGAATTTATCACTTGGCGGGGGATGATGTCATTCATTTGCTACAAGCATTGCGCTTCACAGCCGAAAAACATTTGGGGCAAATTCAGCAACTGCTTGAACAATATCCTGATGCAGACAGCGAGGTAAGGCCCATGAGCATTGAGGAGTTGAAGGCCGCTATAGAAAAAGACGAAGTGATTGTGCTGGATGTTCGGCCAGAAAATGAGTATCAAGCAGGCCATATTCCGGATGCAATCAATATTCCTCCAGGACAACTAGACAAAATACTTGAAAGTCTGCCCAAAGAGACACTTAAAGATAAAACGGTTGTTGCCTATTGTCGTGGCCCCTATTGTGTCTACTCTTATGAAGCAGCACAAAAACTGAAGCAAAACCATATTCGTGTACGCCGGTTGGAAGATGGATTACCTCAATGGCGAGCAAAAGGGTATGAGACGGTTTCCGAGCAAGCGGTACAACCCTATGCAACTTCATCAACCATTCAAAATAGCATAAAAAAAGAATCCTCAAAAGTACCAAAACCCCCAGTCCTGCCTCCTGGTATGTTAGAACAATAGTAACTGCTCAGATTACCCCTAAAATTCGTCAGTCCAAGGCGGAAAATATGGGTTTACGCTTGTTAATGGCCTTTTCCAAAACTCAGAAATAGCGAATTCTAGGGGATAAGCTGAGTAATTACGAACAATAAGGAAAACAGATGCAAGCACACTTTATAACACTCAAACAGCACCTTAAGTCGGTAATTATTGGTCAAGAATCCCTTTTAGAGCGCATGATGATCGGGTTACTGACAGGAGGTCATATTTTGTTGGAAGGACCGCCAGGATTGGCAAAGACCACCGCGGTTAAGGCTTTGTCTGAAGGCGTACACGCTAGTTTTCAGCGGATTCAGTTTACGCCAGACTTAATGCCTGGCGATGTCATGGGCTCAGATATTTTGGACCCTCAAACAGGGAAGTTGGTGTTTGTTAAAGGCCCCATTTTTAATGAGATTGTCTTGGCCGATGAGATTAACCGTGCTCCGCCTAAAGTGCAATCTGCCTTACTGGAAGCAATGGCGGAGAAGCAGGTGACTGCGGGTGGACAGACTCGTCAACTGCCGGAGCTGTTTTTGGTATTGGCCACACAAAACCCTTTGGAACAGAGCGGCACCTATCCTTTACCCGAAGCACAGTTAGACCGTTTTATGCTGCATGTTGTACTGGATTATCCTTCAGAAGAGGAGGAGTTGAAAATTTTGCAACTGGATCGCAAACGGTACTTTGGCGAAGATAAGCCCAAGCTAGGCGCGCTATTGACGCCAGAAATGGTACTGCAAGCACGAAAAAGCGTGGCTGAGATGTTTGTCTCTCCTGCGGTGGAGCGGTATATGGTGGCCTTAATCAGCGCGACTCGTAAGCTGGCTCAACTGGATCCTGAGTTGGATCATGTGGTGGAAATGGGTGCTTCGCCTCGTGCTTCTATCTCTTTGTTGCACGCTGCCAGTGCCAAAGCATGGTTAGACAATCATGATTTTGTCACCCCTGACGATGTGGCTGAGGTATTGCCAGATATATTACGCCACCGTTTAGCCATTAGCTTCAGTGGCCGTGCCCATCAGTGGACAGCGGATAAGGTGATTGCACGAATGTTAGAAAAAGTCACCGTTCCCTCTGACAGTGAATAACTTGACCTCAATGTTTCACATGAAACCTTTTTTCTCACTGTTCTCAAATAGACGCCCCATGGATAGCATCAATAATGCTGTCCATGAACCCATTTTTTCTGAGTTTCAAATTTTGGAATTGGCTGAAGAACTCTCTTTAATGCCCCAAGCGGTAAGTGAAAGCCAGCGGCTGAGCACAGCTTTTAAAAAGGGTGAGCAGCCCAGCCCCTATCGAGGCAGTGGGTTTGAGTATGAAGAGAGTCGGCTCTATCAGGTGGGGGATGAGATCCGTCATATCAACTGGCGGCTGATGGCCCGCACTGGCAAAGCCTATAGCAAGCAGTTTCAAGAGGAGCGGCAGGAGAGCTGGATGATTGTGCTAGACATGCGTCAACCCATGCGATTCGGCACGCGTCATCGGCTAAAGGTGACGCAAGGCATTCGCGTGGCGGGCTATTATGCTTGGTTTGCTCAACAGGCTGGTTTTCCGGTTACAGCGGTGGCCTTGGCGGAGCAAGTGGAGATTAGCCCTATTTTTGAGGGCAAAAATAGCTATGCTGAGGTCATGCACCACCTCTCTCGCCCATGCCCGCCCAAAATGTCCGTAGATGAGCCTGATTTAGATGCAGTATTACAGGCATTACAGCCTCATTTTCAGCCAGGTATGCGACTGATTTTGATTAGTGACTTTATGGACCTAACCGATCAGAGCCTTTGGCTACTTTCTAGTTTGCAGTCCGCTTTGCAGCTCAAAATGGTGCATATTGTCGACGCTGCAGAGTTGGCACTGCCTCAAGCTTCAGGGGTCAAGCTACAAGGGGTGGATGGGCAGCAGAAGGTTTTGTCAGAGGTTCAATCAGACTATGCGTTTTGGGCACAGCAATTTTTTCAGCAAAAGTTGACGGCTTATCAGCAGGCCAACTTACCCGTTAAGTGGCTAAAAACCGATGAGGCGTTAACGGCGCTCTCCACCACAGCCTCTCAAGGAGGCAGTGAGGTGCCTGCTTGGTTAAAGGAGGTGGTGTCGAATGGCTGAGTTGCAAGCACCTTTACAAACCCCATTACTTGACATTGAGCCACCCATTCCCCCCGGAGTAGACTGGTTGCTTTGGTTGCAATGGGGAGGGATATTTTTGCTGGTGACTTTATTATTGGCAGGGCTGTTTTGGCTATTGCGACACCATCTCCCGAGTTTCCGCCAGCGTTGGCTAAAGGCAAAGTGGCTACAGCAGCTAGAAACCTTTTCCACGATGCAGTGCCAATCCAGCCACTTAAAATCATGGCTGTTACAGCGTTACCCCCTTCTAAAAAACTGGTCTCTAAGTGAGGCACAACAGCAACAGTTAAACCGTTGGCTGTTTAGCCCTGAACCGATTGCCTGTGAGTCATTAAAGGCCTGGATTGAAACCCTTCCAGTGGCGGAATGGTCATGGACACTGGGGGGACGGTTCCATGATTGAAGGACTTTTTTCAGCCTTGCAACAACTGACTGGGGTGGACTGGCAGCAGGTGCAGTTTGCCCATTTTGACAGGTTTATTTTGGGCATGGTGGCGGTGATGGTTTTGTTGTTGCTACATCTTTGGCGGCCAGCCCCGAGTGATTTAGAGCAGGGGGCAGCCAGCCGTTTTGCCACCTTTCGTCACTCCCTCATTCACCTTTTTACCCCGCAAGCTGCTACAGGTACACAGGCTGCCTCTTGGCTAAAGTGGCTGCTTCAGCCATTGCGGCTGCTCATTCTGATTTTTGCTCTGCTGGCAGTGGCACAGCCTGAGTGGGTGAAACCGCCATCGCCTCAAGCCAGCACCACAGCGGTGCGGGACATTCAGTTTGTGGTGGAAAGCTCCGTCACCTTTGTGCTGCCAGACTATGAGTTGGCGGGTAAGCCGGTGCAGCGAATGCAGGTAGTGAAGTCGGTACTAGAGGATTTTATTCAACAGCTGAAGGGTAATCGCTTTGGACTTTCTATTTTTGCGGAACAGGCCTATACCCTGTTACCCATGACTGCTGATGCTCGGGCAGCACAGCTTAGTCTGCAGCGTCTCAAACCCTTTTTGGCTGGTCGCACTGATGAAGGCATGGGTGAAGCATTGGGCTTAGCCTTGCAACAGATAGACCAACAGGGCACAGCGCCCAACCGCATTGTGATTTTAATTAGCGATGGTTTAAGCCGCCCCAGCACACTCTCTTTAAAGTCGTTGGTCACTTATGCCCAGGCGATGAATGTGCCGATTTATACCATAGGCATTGGGGCGGGCAGCGCTAAGGCGGATAAACGCCAATATGCCGGTTTAAACTATACGCCACTGGACCCCACGGTTTTGAAATGGTTAGCAGCACAAACGCATGGACGCTATTATCGCGTTGGCAGTGGGCAGGATCTGCAGCAGGTGCTTGCCCAGATTCAAGCCTCTGCGGGCAAACCGGTGGGCTTGCCTCCGCCACCGCCGCAACACATTCCTCTCTATTTTTGGCCATTAAAGGTGGCGGTGCTGCTGCTTTTACTCTATGGCATCTTGCTGCAGTTTAACGCGACTAGGTTGTCACGGCAAAAAACGGAGTTTGCAAATCGATGAGCTGGGAAACTTTACACTGGCGAGAACCCCTTTGGCTGGCACTGATTGCTTTGCCCTTTTTGCTTTGGCTAGGGCAGAGAATCTGGCAGCGACAACAGCAGAGCCGTTTTGCCGATCCAGCACTTTGGCCCTGGCTCAAGGTGGGGGCGCAAATGGCAAGCGCTAACAGACTTAAAAAGCTGTTGTCCCCTATGGCCTTTTTTACCTTGGCTTGGATTGCCTGGATAATCGCTCTGGCAGGTCCCCGCAGCTTGCAGACTACAGACCAGCAGGTGCATCGCAATGGCGTAGATATTCTGGTGGTGATGGACCTTTCTCGTTCTATGGAAGCGGAGGATATCCAACCCAACCGGTTTGAATTTGCTAAGGCGTGGATCAGTGCCCTCAGCCAACAACTGGCACCGGCAGACCGCATCGGTTTGTTGGGTTATCAAGCTTATCCGCACCTTATTTCTCCGCTTACCCAGGATAAACCGCTATTTGCCCACTTTTTGCAGTTGATTGAGCCCGATATCATGCCCACCCGCGGCAGTCGACTTAAGACAGCGTTGGTAGAGGCGCATCGAGTGCTAAAACAGACAGCACAGCAGCCAGCCATGCTTTTGGTCTTCACCAATGGACAGCCTGATGCTTGGCAGCTACAACCCGAACCTGAAGGCTTTCAGCAACTGGTCAATAACGGCATTGAAACGCATATTTATGGAGTGGGCACGCCCAAGCTGGTATCTCTGCCAAGCGATGACGAACAACTAGGTAAAGCTGGCAAGTTGCGAGTCAATGGGCTATTGGTGCAAAGTCGGTTGGAAGAGGCCTTTTTGCGAAAGGTGGCACAGCAGGTAGGGGGGGATTATCAACCGCTTTCTGCCAGTCATGGGCAGTTAAACCAACTGCTCAAGCAGATTACCGCCAAAGCCAAACCGCAGACCCTGAATGAGCAAACGGCTCAATGGCAAGATCACAGCCAACCGTTTATCTGGCTTGGCTTGATCGCTCTATTATTGGCTTGGTTCCGTTTTAAACTGCCATTAAAACCCCTAAAAAACATTGCAGGACTGGGGATTTTGACATTTTTTTCACTCAATTTGCTGTTTTTTGTTCAACCTTCGTTTGCAGCAGAATACACCCTGCAGCAAGTAAGCAAAGCGAAATTGGCAATGGAGGCTTATCAAAACAAGGACTATGAACTGGCAACGCAGTATTTTGATGAGGTGGGCGGCTTTTTAGGTTGGTTTAATGCGGGGGATGCCGCCTATCGTAATCAAGATTGGGAATCTGCCGTCTTCTATTTTCGCCAAGCCTTTCAAGTGGCGGCAACAGATGCCGAGCGGGCAAAGGCCCTGTATAATTTGGGTAACACCTACTATAAGGCCAATCTGCTAGAGAAGGCGATAGAGGGGTATCGGGGCGCTTTGCGTTACAGAGAAGAATACCCTAAAGCCCAGCATAACTTGGCTCTGGCACAGGCGCGCTTGCAGTTGATCTTGCAGGGCAAACTGAAAAAGAAAGGCGCCGGTGGCGGCAAAAACAAGCAACAAGATGGGGCTTTCTATGGTGGGCAAAAACCTTCAGACAAGCAAGAACCCGGCAAAGGCGGCATGGGCGATTTAGAGTCAGTGGAAGGCTCCAAACAGGAATTTGTGCTACCCGAAACGGATGTTCCCACCGACTATGGTTTGCAGCAAGGCGCCTCTAAAGGCATTGCTGTAGGGGCAGAGGGCACTGCCCGCGGTGATGTGGCACAGGCCATTTTGCAGGCAGAGCAGCAGCAGAAGGTGATTGCCGATTTGGAAACACAACTGCGACAGGTGCAGGATAAACAGAAAGCATTGTTGAAACGCATTTTTGAACGGGAAGAAGGTTATATGGCAGAGCAGAAAGCGCCGCATCAAATGCCTGGAATTCAACCGTGGTAATTACAGGAAATATTATGCCCACGCTTTTAAATATCTTCGGTTTTAAATTCTTTTTCTACGCCAACGACCATTCACCCTCTCACATTCATGTGATTAAAGGGAATAGTTGGGCTAAAATAGAACTTGAAACGCTATCCGTATGCTACTCAACTTTAAAACAACAAGAGTTTGAAACAAGCGTTAACAATTATTAAAAATAACCAAACAAATTTTCTGGAGAAGTGGGATGAATGGTTTAAGTTTAAAGGGTAAATCGGTTCACATTGACGATCACTACCTTCATGTTGACTTAGAGGATGGCCGCAGAATTTCCACACCCATTACATGGTATCCCCCTCTCCTGCAAGCGAGTCTCTCAACACTTAGCCAATACCAGTTTATCTGTGATAACACGGGTATTGAATGGCCAGAATTAGACTACCACCTCAGTATTGAGGCAATGCTACTTCCTTCAAAAAGTGCTGCTTAAAAGTATCAAACTGTGAACTTTAGATTAGACAAACGCTTTTTCTTCCTATGGATAATGGGGGCAGTTATGGGCTTGAGTTTAGCCCTTAGCCCAGTTTGGGCGGATGCTTCCGCAAGCAAGCTTCCCCCAGCGGAAGTTCATTTTTCTCGCACGCAATTTCAAATGGGCGAGTCCACCACGCTCTATATTCGCGGGGAAAATATTGAGCCTGCCTTTACGCCAGCCATTGTGAAGCAACTCAAAAAATATTTGATGATTTTTAAGGTGGCGGGAGATGAAGATTCAGTTCGCGTCACACTTTACCCTCAAAAGGTAGGCCGTTTTACCTTTCCAGCCATCGATGCAGGGCGGATTCAGTTGCCTCCGCAGTCCTTTAATATTTTACCCAACCCAGAAGTACAGGTCACATGGCAGCAAGACAGTGACCCTCTTTTTGAGCATCAAACCCTAAACTGGAAAGTGATTGCCCACTTTTCTGAGCCCACCTATCACGGCAAATTGCACCTGTTTGAGGAGCAAGAGGCTGTTGAACAAGGTGAGCAACCACAGGTAGAACGGCCAGGCTATCGTGCTTTGAGCAATGGTGTGGCTGTGGCAGAGCGAACAATGGAAAAGGGGGCTGTTGAGCGACTGTTTGTGGCGGCTTATTCGTTTAAACAAGCGGGCACCATTCGGGCGGTGAACCCTTACTTGGAAGTGAAAAATCGTTCACAGAGGCCCTGGCGGTTTTTTCCCTATCCTGACCGTCATCATGTGTTCCATGTGAAACCTTTGCCCAGTTATCTGCCGCCCAATCTACCCGTGGGTGAGTTAAAGTTGGAAGCAAAACCGCTCAAACCTTGGATAGAATCAGGCGACTTGGTCAATTGGTCTTTCACCCTTTCTGGCATCTCTATTCCCGCCACCGATTTACCCAGTTTGGACAATCAACTGGTGGCAGATGCGCAGGTGCAGTGGTTAGCTAATCGCATTCAAAAGTCGGAGCAGTTTACGCCGCAAGGTTTTATCAGCCAAGCCCAAATTGACCAACCTTTGCGGTTTCTCAGTTGGGGGCAGCATTCTTTGCCTGAAATTCGTTTGCTGAGTTTTAATCCCGCCACACAAAAAGTGCAAACGACGGTTTTACCGGCACAAACACTTTGGGTTTTTCCTGCAGGACTGGGGATTTTGGCAAAATTTTTGGTTTTTTTGCTGGGCATTTCCCTTTTAAGTTTCAGTATTTGGGGACTCACACTGCAACAACAATATAAACGATGGATAGAACAAGTGCAGCGGGCAGAAACCCCTCAGCAGCTCTGGTGTGCTTTGCAAAATTGTATGCACTGGATGTT
>CAYOOU010000028.1:14790-15868 GCA_964405635.1 uncultured Piscirickettsiaceae bacterium | reverse complement strand
ATCTCCACTCGACGATTCAAAGAGCGGCCATATGCTGTGCTATTAGGCGCAACAGGGTCATTATCCGCCCGCCCTAAAATGGTGAGCAAATCCTTCCTCACCCCCATATAAATAAAGGTGCGAGCAACCGCTGCAGCACGAGCTGCTGAAAGCTCCCAGTTTGTTGGGAATTGCAATGTACTAATCGGGACACTATCGGTATAACCTGTAATATAAATTTTTTGCCTCCGCCCAGCTAAACTTTCGCCTAACTTTTCTAACTCTTCCAAAATACTGTCATTAATGGTGGCACGACCACTTTCAAAAAAACTGTCAGATCGCAGTGTAATTTTGGTGTAACTTTCCGTATCTTCAATCGTAATATCTTTGGGATTGATTTTACTCATGGTTTGCTGAATTTCTTCCGTTGTGATTGGCGGTTTCGGTTCTTGCTCAATCACTTGAATTTCTTCAGTCGGGGTAGGTGCGGTTTTATCCATTACGACATTATTGCCCCCCGTGGCTTCCGCCGGGGTTTGACCACTTAATGCATCCACTAGTTGCTGACGCTTGGAAGGATCCACAATCGAAACTAGCCACATCACCAAAAAAAAGACCATCAGAGTGGTCATTAAATCGGCAAGGGCAATCTCCCAAGCACCGCCCTCTTCTTCACTTTCATGCTTTTTGCGATTCTTACTGGGCATTTCTCACCTATATATCATCTGGACGGAACTCTGGGGGTACTCTCTGCTTGCCCACCTCCAGTGCCAAAGCGGGGGCCACCCCTTCCGAGAACACTTCTAAGAAGCCCGCAACCATTTCAAGCATTGCCTGCTCCTGACGAATAATAATCTCCACCCCATGCGTAAAGGGAGCAATCATTCCAAAGGCGACAAAAATCCCTGTTAAGGTTCCTACCAAAGCGGCTCCAATTGACTCCCCAATTTTTGCCACATCCATCTCTCCCCCAAGCAGATTCATAGTTAAAATCACGCCCATTACCGCAGCAATAATCCCAAAACCGGGCATTAAGTTCGCAACCTTACCTGTTGCTTTAGGCACCTCCATATTGGCTGAAATAATTGCTTCAATTTGC
>CAYOOU010000028.1:11036-14690 GCA_964405635.1 uncultured Piscirickettsiaceae bacterium | reverse complement strand
TTATTGATCATGCCGCCACTAAAGTAACGGCCAATATAACGAAGCGTTTTTTTCCAAACTGAGACTGGCGTAGAGCCTAAAAAGACCCCAATCCCCATCCCAACAATAATCACCAACTCAGATGGATGCCATAAGGCAGCCAAATGACCACCTTCCATAAGAAAGCCACCGATTAGGCTGCCAAAAATGACAAAAACCGCGACGATTTTAGAAACCATGAACCTTATTACCTTAATCTATTTCTCTGATAAAGAGATTAAGCAAACTTAGTACCAAACTATTCTGACACCATAATTTTTTTTAGCTTTTTTAAGGTTCTAGGTAAAGAAATACCCCGCTTGGCTCTCTGGTCAAAAGCCTCTTCTAAGGAAGCACCGCCATAAACTTTTTTGCTTTTTTCCCCTTCCAATACCAGTTTCTGCCCCTGCACAAAGGCAAAGACTGCTATCAGGTCGGCCTCTTTTGGCATCTGCATCAATTTACTCCCTTTGCCTTTTGCCAACTCTGGTAACTGTTCTACATGGAAAACCAATAACCGTGGCTCATTACTGGTCACCGCCACCAAAATAGGCATCTCCTCAGTGGTTTGTGGCAATTTGGCTGCCTTAAGCAACTTGGCTCCTGGTGGTAAAGTCATCACCGCCTTGCCCGCTTTATTCTTTGAATAAAGGTTTTCCAGTTTTGTGATAAAGCCATACCCCGCACTACTGGCAAGCAACACCCTATCTTCAGGGGCTCCCAAAATCACCTGCTCAAAATGTGCCCCCTGAGGTGGATTCAGCCGTCCAGTTAAAGGCTCTCCATGGCTTCGGGCAGAGGGTAGCGTGTGTGCAGGCACACTATAGGCTCGACCAGTGCTGTCCAAAAACACTGCCATCTGCCGACTTTGGCCTTCCGCTTGGTCTTTAAAGCCATCTCCTGATTTATAACCCAAAGCACGGCCATCAACCTCATGCCCCTTAGCAGCCCGCACCCAGCCATTTTCTGACAGAACCACTGTAACTGGCTCAGCTGGCAGCAAGTCCTGCTCACTCATAGCTCTAGCCGTTGGTGCCTCAACTAAAGCAGAACGGCGGTCATCCCCATAAGCTTCAGCATCTGCCAACAGCTCTTTTTTCACCAAGGTTTTCATCCGCCGTTCGCTGCTGAGTGTAAGCTCCAGCTTTTTCCGCTCCGCTTCCAGTTCAGACTGCTCGGTGCGAATTTTCATCTCTTCAAGCTTTGCCAAATGCCGCAGTTTCAATTCTAATATCGCTTCCGCTTGCGTATCGGTGAGGCTAAACCGCTCCATTAGCACGGGCTTGGGCTTATCTTCCTCCCGAATAATAGCAATCACCTCATCAATATTCAAAAATGCGATGAGCAATCCATCTAAAATATGCAGTCGTGCCAACACCTTATCCAAACGGTGCTGCAAGCGGCGACGCACCGTCTCTAAACGAAAACTGAGCCACTCTGTTAAAAGCGACTTCAAGTTTTTTACCTGTGGACGGCCATCTAAACCAATCACATTCAGGTTCACCCGATAGCTATTTTCCAGGCTAGTGGTAGCGAAAAGGTGCAACATGGCCGTTTCCACATCCACTCGCTTAGAGCGCAACTCGATCACTAAGCGTACAGGATTTTCATGGTCCGATTCGTCACGCAAATCCACTACCATTGGCAATTTCTTCGCTCGCATAAGTGCTGCAATCTGCTCCAGCACCTTCGCCCCTGAGACCTGATAGGGCAGTGCATCAATCACCACATTCACCCCATCTTCCAAATGATATTTTGCCCGCTGGCGAACAGAACCATTCCCAGTCTCATAGAGTTTTAGCAACTCCGATTTTGGGGTAATAATATGAGCCTCATTGGGGTAGTCAGGTGCAGGAATATAATCGCACAGCTCTTCTACCGTCAGCTTAGGAGACTCCAGCAATGCCACACACCCATTCACCACCTCTTTTAAATTATGCGGCGGAATATCCGTTGCCATCCCCACGGCAATGCCGCTGGTGCCATTCAGCAAGACATGAGGCACTCGGGCTGGCAACACCATTGGCTCTTGCAAAGAGCCATCAAAGTTTGGCGTCCAATCTACCGTACCCAGCCCCACCTCTTCCAGCAGTAGTTGACTAAATTTGGAGAGTTTGGCCTCGGTATAACGCATCGCCGCAAAGGATTTCGGGTCATCAATAGATCCCCAGTTGCCTTGACCATCCACCAAAGGGTAGCGAAAAGAGAAAGGTTGCGCCATCAGCACCATCGCTTCATAGCAGGCCGAGTCGCCATGTGGATGGAATTTCCCCAGCACATCCCCCACCGTACGAGCAGATTTTTTATATTTTGCAGAGGCTTTAAGTCCAAGCTCACTCATGGCGTAGATAATCCGCCGCTGTACCGGCTTTAAACCATCGCCAATATGAGGCAGTGCCCGATCCAAAATCACATACATGGCGTAATCGAGATACGCCTTTTCGGTAAACTGAGCTACCGATTGCTGCTCAATGCCTTCGTAATTGATCATGCTTTGGCTCATTTTTTATTCGTCTGTTTTCTAATCCAGCTTACCGGTGGCACAGGAGACAAAAGATTTTGCCTTTGCTCCCAAAGCCGCCATTCCCTCTGTAGTGCCCACTTCTGGATAGCCCATTTTGGCCAAAGCTTTTTTCACCGTCTCCAAAGCCTCTGCTGCCGTGAGCTCTACCGTGACTGCACCTGCGTCGATATCCACGTCCACTGCAGTTACCCCCTCAATTTCTGCAATCTTTTTCTGAATGCTATTGGCACAACCGCCACACTTAATATTTTCAACCTTAATTATTTCTTGAGACATCATAAACTCCTTTGCTTGAAAGATACCATTTTACCCACATATCTTGCCAAAAATTGTAAAATCATTGTAACGACTCAGCTCACCCCTAAAATGCAGCGCTCCTGCTTTGAAAAATGGTCATTTACACTTGTAAACTCACATTGGGTTGATACATTTTAGAGGCAATCTGAGCAGAGCAAACCTTTCACATGACCATCACATTTATCTGTTGATTAAGAATTGACTATATGAAGCAAAATAATCAGCGTCAAGTCAAACGCATCCCCCTTCGACACCCTGCAACTTTAAAGCTAGGTGAAGATTGCTATCCCATTGAGTTGACTAACCTTTCTGAAATCGGTTGTGCCTTTATCGCACCGCTGTGCTTGGAGGATAAAGCTACTGGTAGCATTGAAGTTACCCTACCCGCCGCAGATGAACACTTTTCACTACAACTAAACTTTCAGGTCATCCACTGTTTTAAAACTCGGGACGACTATCTTATTGGGGTACAATTCATCAATCTTACAACAGCTTATCAATATGCCTTGCATCAAATTGTGGAACAACACTATGCGTGATACAACCCAGCATCAACTTCCTAAAAACCTCCATTTTTCCTCTTCTGCAGAGAAAAATACCTTAACCGTAGTCAAAACTGAACGAGTGGCAACACTTTATGGACGCAATGGTAAAGCCCATGCCCGAATGATTCAACTCTCTCCAAAGTTTGCAGGAGTCGTCTCCCCAAGAGGGGCTAAGATTGGTACCCGATTAGAGATTGAGTTTGAAATTCCCGCCTTTGGTAAAGTTACCGTCCTTCGCTTACCTGGCATTGTTACAGAGCGACACCTTAC
>CAYOOU010000028.1:0-10936 GCA_964405635.1 uncultured Piscirickettsiaceae bacterium | reverse complement strand
TTCTCTTCAAGCCACGCTTTGCGGTCTGACGCCCGCTTTTTTGACAGCAACTTATCCATCACCTCCTGAGCTTCACTGCGATCCAGTTCTAACTGCACCAGCCGTCGAGTTGAAGGCATCATCGTGGTCTCTCGCAGCTGAGCTGGATTCATCTCACCAAGCCCCTTAAAGCGTGTTACCTGCACCTTTCCTGGCAGCTTTTCTGCCACAATACGCTCTAAAATCCCTTCTCGCTCCGCTTCATCTAGAGCATAAAACACCTTTTTTCCTACATCAATACGATACAGCGGTGGCATGGCCACATAAATATGCCCCGCCTCAACCAACCGAGGAAAGTGTTTCACAAATAGGGCACAAATCAGCGTGGCAATATGCGCCCCATCAGAGTCGGCATCAGCCAAAATACAGATTTTGCCATACCGCAAGCCACTTAGATCCTCCGAGCCAGGGTCAACCCCAATGGCCACACTGATATCGTGAATCTCTTGTGAAGCCAACACTTGGGTTTCATCCACTTCCCAAGTATTCAAAATTTTCCCCCGCAGCGGCATAATCGCTTGGAAGGTCTTATCCCGTGCCTGCTTGGCTGAGCCCCCAGCAGAGTCCCCTTCCACCAAAAACAGTTCGGTGAGAGAAAGATCGGTTTCAGTGCAATCCGCCAACTTTCCTGGCAAGGCTGGGCCAGAAGTCACCTTTTTCCGTACCACCTTTTTTGCCTTTCTCTGACGGGACTGAGCATTATTGATCACCAACTCGGCAATCTTGTCCGCCACATCGGTATGCTGATTCAACCATAGACTCAAGGCATCCTTTACCACCCCTGAGATAAAAGGCACACACTCCCGAGAAGAGAGTCGTTCTTTGGTCTGACCCGCAAACTGAGGATCGCGCAACTTAGCCGAGAGTACAAAGGCCACATTTTGCCACACATCTTCTGGCGAGATTTTGACGCCACGAGGGATCAAATTGCGAAACTCACAATACTCCCGAATCGCCTCCGTCGCTCCCTGCCGCAAGCCATTCACATGGGTGCCGCCTTGGGGCGTGGGAATCAAGTTAACATAACTCTCTAACAAGGTATCCGAAGGTTCCTCTAGCCAGGACATCGCCCAAGCTACGGCTTCATTCTCCCCTTTGGCTTCTCCCACGAAGCCCTCAACTGGCCAACGCTCTCGTCCTTCCAGCGCCTGATTCAAATAGTCCCGCAGGCCATTTTCATAAAACCACTCCACCTGCTCCTCTGTGGCTTCATTCTTAAACACCATCCGCAAGCCTGGACTCAATACCGCCTTGGCTCGCAACAGATGCTTGAGTTTGCCTAGGGCAAATTTTGAGGTATCAAAAAACTGTGGGTCAGGCCAAAATCGCACAAAAGTCCCTGTATTCCTTTTCCCCACCTTGCCAATCACTTCCAGCGGCTGCACCAGATCGCCATTTTCAAAGGCAATAAAAACCTTTTTACCATCCCGCTTAATCTCAATCTCCACCCGCTTAGAAAGGGCATTGACCACCGAAATCCCCACGCCATGCAGTCCGCCAGAGAAGTCATAAGCCTTATTGGAAAATTTCCCCCCTGCATGGAGTCGGGTCATAATCACTTCTACCCCTGGCACCCCCTCTTCAGGATGAATATCCACCGGCATGCCTCGACCATTGTCCTGCACCGACATAGAACCATCAGCATGATGCATCACCACAATTTCATTGGCAAAGCCTGCCAATGCCTCATCGACACTGTTATCAATCACCTCTTGTGCTAAGTGGTTCGGACGAGTGGTATCAGTGTACATACCTGGCCGTTTCCGCACAGGATCCAAACCGGTTAAGACTTCAATTTCCGCCGCACTGTAATTTTCACTCACACCAAAGGCTCCTTCGGGATTAAAATAAAGCTTTAAAAATTAAGTAGCTGCTCAGATTGCCCCTGAAATTCGTCAATTCAAGGCGGAAAATGTGAGTTTACAACGAGTAAATGACCATTTTCCAACGCAGAAGTGGCGGATTTCAGGGGTGAACTGAGTGGTTACAAAATTAGGGACATTATGCTATGCCTAACCGAGACTATCAAGCCGAACGACGGGAATATCAATTTTCAGGATTGCGAAGAAAAGATTTAAGCGCCGACCCTTATCAACAGTTTCAACGCTGGATGGATGACGCCTTCGCAGCAGACACGCTCGACCCCACGGCCATGACTTTAGCCACCGCCAACAAAGCGGGACAACCCCATGCTCGGGTTGTGCTACTCAAAGCCTTTGATCAAAATGGCTTTGTCTTCTACACCCACTACAACAGCGAAAAAGGGCAAGATATAGAAGAGAACCCCTTAGCCAGTCTGCTGTTTTTTTGGCCACAGTTGGATCGGCAGATTCGTATAGAGGGCTGGGTAGAAAAAATTGAACCTGAGCAGTCGGATCACTACTTCCACAGTCGCCCAAGAGAGAGTCAGATCAGTGCCTATATCTCCCATCAAGGCGCACCGGTGAAGAGCCGATCTGAGTTAGAACAAAGATTGAACAATGCTGCTGAAAAATTTGAAGGTCAAACCATTCCCCGCCCACAACACTGGGGCGGCTATCGTCTTCACGCCACCTGGTTTGAATTCTGGCAAGGGCGACCCAACCGTCTGCATGATCGCTTTTGTTATTCCCCCATTTCCTCAAAAAATTCAACAAAAAACGAAAACCCTTGCCAAAATCCCCAGTCCTGCATAGGATTTAAGCCTAAAAACTGGCAAATTCAACGTTTAAGCCCTTAAATTTGAATGGAAAAGGGCAGCGGTGCGATGCTGTGCTTTGCTCACGGAAGGCTGTAGAATCCGTTGGCGAAATAGGCGGAAAAGCAAGCCAACTGTTTGAGCGAAGCGAGTTTTGGCTTGCCCGCCTATGAGCCTTACGGATTCACAGACTGGAGTGCTCAAAGTACAGTGTCGTGCCGCTGCCCTTTTCCAGTCAAAAGCGATTTAATCTAAGGAGTTAACACTCAAAAATGACTCAAATTAAACTTCACCCCAGCTGGCTCAAAGTACTTGAACCTGAGTTCCAGCAGCCCTATATGCAAAAGCTTAAACAGTTTTTATTAGCAGAAAAGTCGGCTGGCAAACAGATTCTTCCCAAGGGCTCTGAGTGGTTTAATGCCCTAAACAGCACCCCTTTTGATCAAGTCAAGGTGGTGATTTTGGGGCAAGACCCCTATCCGACCCTTGGGCATGCACATGGTCTCTGTTTTTCAGTGCAACCTCATATTCGCCCTCTGCCTAAATCTCTCCAAAATATCAATAAAGAGTTGATGGACGACCTCGGCATTGATAACAGCCAGTGCGGATACCTACAACACTGGGCAGAACAAGGGGTACTGCTGCTCAACCCCGTCCTGACAGTAGAAGCAGGCAAACCAGGATCACACCAAGGCAAAGGTTGGGAGCTGTTTACCGACGCCATTCTCAAAGCGATTAATGAGCAAAAAGCGCATGTGGTGTTTATTCTCTGGGGTGCGCAAGCACAGAAAAAGGCACGCTTTATTGACCCGAAAAAACATCTCATTCTCAAAAGCCCGCACCCCTCCCCGCTCTCAGCTTATCGAGGTTTTTTTGGCAGCAAACCCTTCTCCAAAACCAATGCGTACCTACAGGCTAATGGTCAATCTCCTATTGACTGGCGTGTGATTTGTCCATGATGGGCTTTCGTTATTTTTGTTTCTGAAAATAGGCCAAAATGGTTATTTCTACTCTGCGATTCATCGCCTGATGTTCCGGGGTATCATTGGGCACTAAAGGGCGATACTCGCCATAGCCACTGGCGACAAAAAGATCATGCGGCAGGCCGCTGTCTTGCGACAATAAGTCTGCAACTGTCTGAGCACGCAGGGCGCTCAAAATCCAGTTATTTCGGACAGGAGATTTTGGGTTGACGGGATCATTATCGGTATGTCCTTCCACAACAACCTCTACAAACCAATGATAGCCTTGAGCTTCAATTGCTTGAATCACCTTAGCCGTTTCAGCTTTTTGACGTAGATTCATCAATGGCAGATTTTTTAAAATTTCTGCTACCTGATTAAGTGTCTGCTTGAGCTGAGGCAGTGGATGGTAATCCCCCTTAGTAAAAGATTGATCCGAGAGCAGCGTAAGTTTAATGCCTTCTAAGCTATAATGTAATGAGACTGGCAGTTTCTCACGCTCAATTTTTTGCTGCAAAAAATGGTAGCTAGCCTCTACCTGATCATCACTCCATTTCTGGTTCTTAGTAATCTCCCCCTTATTCACCGCAATTAACAAAATAAAAAAAGTGATCAGTAAGGTCACCACATCACCAAAAGAGAGCAACCAGATATTTTTTGCCCGGGCTTCGGCACTTGAAAAAGGCGTAGCTCGACTCACTTCTGCTCTCCTTTCAAAGACTTATCCTCTAAAGAGGGCAAAATATAGATTTCAACTCGGCGGTTTCTAGGGTCAGCCGGATCTTTTGTAATGGGGTGAAAACTACCATAACCAGCCATCGCAAACATCTCTGGTGGCAATTTCGTATTTTTCTGTAACTGCTTCATCACCTGATAGGCTCTAAAAGCACTCAACTCCATATTATTGCGATAAAAGGCAGTTTTTGCCAAAGGTATACTGTCGGTGTGCCCCTCCACACGAATGGTAAAAAGTACCTGATAGCCCAATGAATCCAAAATATTCACCGACTTTCGATAACGCCGTTTAAACTCTTCAAGCGACAACCCTCGTAGAAGACTCGAAAACGCTTTCAAATAAGGGAGGTATCTCGGGTTTAAAGTCGCTCTGGCAGGCGGAAACAGTGGGGTAGCAGGCATTTTCGCTTTATCAAGCGTGAGCCGTACACCTTTAGCTAAAGTGTTTTCTACCAACAACCAATCCAACCCCTGCTTTTTTTTCTCTTTTAACACCTGCTGATATAACTCATTACTCAGCTTCTCAAACTCTCTTTTAGTAGGCGCACCCTCAATTTGAATAAGCGAGGTGATGAGAATAAATAGTGCCAGAATCGCCAAAAAAAGTGAGATATAGATAAAAAGCCACCTTTTCTCTTTAGTGATGTTCTCCATCACCTCTCGGTTTGCAGCTATAATCACTTCATTCGCTAAGGACCCCTCATCACGGGCATTGTTGGCCGCCTTTGAGTGCTGAGACATCTCAAACCATCGCCTCTTTTTCTACTTGGTTAACAAAGCTCATCAAAGCCTCCTTCACCAGCATTGGCGGTTGGTTTTTACGAATCTCTAAAATCCCCTGCAAAATCACCTCGTTTTTAAGCACCTCTGCATCAGTCAAACTCTTAAGCTTCCCAGCAATGGGTTGAAACACTAAATTAGAGAAAGCCACCCCATAGAAGGTGGTCACCAGTGCCAACCCCATTCCCTGAAGCAAACTGCCCAGCATATCCTTTGATGCCTCTGTTCCATAAATCACCTGCTCTCCGCCTGCTTGCTGAGTCATCATCATAATCAGCCCCATTACGGTTCCCATCATGCCAAAGGCTGGCGCATAGGTGGCCATATTATTAAACACATCTTGGCACACAGCATGACGACGTTGCAGAGAGAAAATCTCATTTTTAAGACTCACCCGAAGGGTATCCATATCGCGGAAAATTAGGGCTTCAGACACAGCAAAACGCAGAAACGGATCGGCAATATTTTCAATCTCTTTTTCCAAAGCAAGCAGCGTTCGGGAGTGAGCAATGTGACTCAGGTGATCAATCTGCTCGATCACCTCTAAGATATCATGAGGCTCCGCTGTAAAAACTTTTTTGATGCCTGCCCCTAGGCAGCGGAGATGAGAAAGTGGATAGTTAATGAGCAACGCCGCCAAACTGCCACCAATGACCACCAACAAGCCCTGTCCATTAAAAAAGGCTGTGATTATGCGGCCGGCAGAGAAGTCAAAGATCCCGATAAACAGTACCAATAAGGCAAGTACCAGACCTAAGACTGTAGCGATCTTGCTCATAACATCCTATTTCATTGGGGTGCCTCCTCTTGGTTTACGTTTTCTTTGGAGACACTGTATTTTAAAAACCAGGCTTCTGCCGCCTGACTCATCTCTTTTACACTCATCTGGCTAGGGTCTAGCGCTGGACTAATAGTGACCTCAATCGTGCCAGGATGTTTAATAAAACTATTTTTGGGCCAGCACTTACCCGCATCGTGTGCCACTAGGTAAGTAGGGGCTTTACTTTTGACCGCTAACATTGGGCCACCCACATTAATTTTGCCCATCTCCCCATGCGGCATACGCGTGCCTTCTGGAAAGATAATGACCCATACCCCCTCTTTAAGTCGCTGCTGCCCCGATTCCAGCAGTTGGTTCAAGGCTTGACGACCTGCTCCGCGGTCAATGGCAATCGGGTTAAGCAGTCGCATCCCCCAACCAAAAAATGGGATTTTTAGCAGCTCGCGCTTCAACACAAAGGCTTGCCGCGGGAAAATAACTTGGGTTGCAAAAGTCTCCCATGCAGACTCGTGCCTAGCAAGCACAATGCCAGCTTTAGATTTATCAATATTTTCCAGTCCATGCACTCGATAACGGATACCGCAAGTGACCTTTGCCCACCACACCACAAAGGCCGCCCACTTGGACATAAAGCGGTAGCGGACTTCAAACCCAAAGGGCAACAACAGAAAACCGAGTGTCGAGAAAAAGATAAGGGTGGTCACCTGCCCTAGAGAGAAAATTGTGGAGCGAATCAATAAGATAGGAAAACTCTGCATCACGATTCTGCCTCCAAAATGGCTTGTACCGCCGCCAGCAAATTGGCATACACCGGCACCCCTTCCAAAGCCGCATCCTCCGTTGCTAAGGTACGCTCGCCTTTACCCGAACGAACTAGATAGGGTGTCAAATTTTTGGCTTTTGCCACCTTAATATCCGCCAAGGTATCTCCAACCATCGGCATTCCTGCCAAAGAAATGCCAAACCGATTTTCAATGGCCTGCAACATGCCTGTGCTAGGCTTGCGGCAAGGGCTATTGTCTTCCCCCACATAAGGAGAAAAACTAATCCAGTCCACCTTGGCCTGTGGGTCAACCTCTACCAACAGTGATTGCAACTTTTGATGCATCGCACTTAAGGTGGCACGGTCATAATAGCCCCGCTTAATTCCTGACTGATTGGTGGCCACCGCCACCGTCCAACCCGCCTGCTTTAACTTAGCAATAGCTTCCAAACTACCCGGCACAGGATGCCACTCATCGGGGTGTTTAATATAGGCATCGGAATCCTCATTAATTACCCCATCTCTATCTAAAACAATGATTTTCATTTTGTCTTTTCCTTAAAAAATTCCACCACTGCTTTGGGATCCCCTTTGAACAGAGTGGGCGAGGTATTTTTTTGCAACTGATAGGCATACATGGGGTCATAATACTCCGTCAGCAAAAGCTTAATCCAGTTGGCGTGTACCATAGGATTATTGGTCTCTTCTTGCTGCTCAACTGCCTCATCTAAAGCCTGCATAATCCGCTGATGCAACTCACCCCCTAACCGTCGTTGAATGCGGTTGAGACTATCTTCCATACTGTGTCGCCACTCCAGAAGCCCCGCCTCCACTTCACCATAAAGGCGAATATAGGCTGCCTGCTCCCACTCCACATACTCCTGCACAGTGTACTCAATCCGCTTCTCCAGAGGCGTGTCCACAATCACCTTGAGCCCTGACTTAATGGCATCAAACAGCGGCTTTTGCAGATGCACACTGCCCACATTACGCCCTTCATCTTCAAAAACAATAAAGTCCCAAGCTTTATCAAAGGCTTGAATAAACTCATAGGCAAGGCTATTTTCAAAATCAATCTGTGTCGGCTGCGGAGTGAGAAAACGCCCAAAAGCAGAGCCTCGGTGATTGGCTAAACCTTCTAAATCAATCTTCTGTTCAATGTGATGCAACACCCGAGTTTTACCAGAACCCGTTGGACCAGAAAGTACAATTGGAGTCACTTGGTTTTGCAGCACTTCTCCCGCCTCAGTCAACTGCTCAATCAGATACTGACGAAAGGCTTTATACCCCCCTTTTAGGCGTACAATCTCCACCCCCGCCTCCTGCAGCCACTGCTGAGCAATGCGAGAACGTTGCCCTCCCCGAAAACAGTAGAGCATCGCATTGGGATACTCTGCCACAAACTGTTTCCACGCCTCAATCCTCTGTTGTCGTACCTGCTCATTGACCAGTTGATGCCCCAAAGCGACCGCCGCGGCATTGCCCTGCTCTTTGTAGCAGATGCCCACCTCATGCCGCTCTTCATTATTCATCAAAGGCAAGTTGACGCTATTGGGGAATGCACCCTTTTCAAACTCCACCGGTGCACGCACATCAATCAAAGGCGTTTGCTGCAACACAATTTGACGAAAATCATCAGTGGTGGGCAGGTCATTTTGAATGCTCTGTTCACTCATATTTTTTCCTTACACTATTGTCACCACAGGTTGATCTTCTTCTGCAGGCAAAGTACGCCCCAGACTATTCAGTTGCAAACCCGCTTTTTCTGCTTCTGCTAAAAAAGTGGGTACTTGCGCTTGTTGCACGGCAATAAGTAAACCACCAGAAGTTTGTGGGTCGCATAGCAGAGTCTTCTGCTGCTCCGTTAGCTCTGAAACCTTATGTCCATAGCTATCAAAATTACGACTCGTTCCGCCAGGCGTGCAACCCTGCGCTAGATAATCTTCCACATAAGGCAAGAAAGGCACCTTATCAAAATGGACTTCAGCTCGTATGCCACTGCCTTCACACACCTCAATCAAGTGCCCTAGCAGTCCAAAACCGGTCACATCGGTCATCGCCTGCACGCCAGGCAGTTTTGACGCAATGGCACCAAAACTATTGAGGGTGGTCATGGCTTGAATTGCCATCTCTAGATGCTCAGGTTGAATTTTTTTCTGCTTTTGCGCAGTCGTGAGAATGCCAATGCCAATCGGCTTGGTTAAAAACAGCTCACACCCCGCTTGCGCTTCCGTGTTGGTTTTGAGGTGTGCATTCTGCACCAATCCCGTGACCGCCAAACCAAAAATTGGCTCTGGCGCATCAATAGAGTGCCCCCCCGCCAACGGAATCCCTGCAGCTTCACAGGTGGCGCGCCCTCCTTCAATCACCTGCTGCCCCACTTCCGCAGGCAGCTTATCAATGGGCCAACCAAAAATGGCAATGGCCATCAAGGGATCTCCGCCCATGGCGTAAATATCACTAATGGCATTGGTGGCAGCAATCTGCCCAAAGGTGAAAGGGTCATCGACAATGGGCATAAAAAAGTCAGTGGTGCTCAACACCGAACTGCCATTTCCCAAGTCAAAGGCCGCCGCATCATCCTTACTGGTATTGCCCACCAGCAGATTGGGATGAGGGGCTTGCACCTGCTGAGTTTTCAGCAGCGTTTCCAGCAATTGGGGAGAGATTTTACACCCACACCCCGCACCGTGGCTATATTCCGTTAACTTAATCAATTTATTTCCTCCTGATTTCCTTTTTAGGCATAAGGTTGTAGTATAAAATAGATTGAATAGCAAGCACACTGTTATTACCCTTGGCGACTTGGCCTCCCCCCAAAATATTCACTGCCTGAATAAGCAGACGAGTGTGACAACATGAGCTACCAACCCCCTTTTAACATCACCTCTAAAATCATCGAACTCATCAGTATTATTAGTGAGCGAATAGGCTTTGTGCAGCGGGATCTATTGAATGCTTCACCACAACTTCGCAAAGAAAATCGTATTAAAACGATTACAGGTACACTGCAAATTGAAGGGAACACTCTGACTGAAGCGCAGATATCAGCGGTACTGGAAGGTAAACCCGTACTGGCGTCTGCACGAGAGCTTGCTGAAGTTCAAGGGGCAATTGCCGCTTATGATAAATTGAATACGCTCAACCCATACAAGTTGGATGATTTATTGGAAGCACACCGATTGATGATGGGGGATATACTGAAGCAGGCAGGGACATTTCGTAATCAACCAGTGGGCGTTTACAAGGGCAAAGATGTGGTACATGTTGCCCCCCCCGCTCATCAAGTATCAGGATTGATGGCAGAATTGATTCACTGGATACAACAAACTGATGTTCACCCTTTGATTGCAAGTTCAGTCTTTCACTATGAGCTTGAATTTATTCACCCCTTTATCGATGGCAATGGGCGCATGGGTAGGCTTTGGCAAACCTTATTGCTCGCGCAATGGCATCCATTGTTTGCGAACATACCATTAGAAAGTGTGATTAAGTTACACCAACAAGATTATTACCAAGCATTGAGCCGTGCAGATTCAGATGCAAACAGCACCGTGTTTATCACCTTTATGCTCAAAGCGATTCAACAAACATTAGAAAACGCCCCTGTAAACGCCCCCCAAAACGCCCCTGTAAATATCAAAGGGATGAAAACACCTGATGCAATCATTGCATTAGTGCAAGCCAACCGTTCAATAACACGCCAACAAATGGCAGAAATCATCGACAAAGATATTCGCACCATTGGACGAGCCATTAAAAAATTGCAAGATACAGGAAGATTAAAGCGCATCGGTTCGGATAAGACTGGATATTGGGAAGTGCTAGATTTACGCTGACTGGATGTACTCAATGCTAATGCTACTGTATCCACACTGGCATATACAGTATAAACATGAGTCAACGCCACAGTCCTTTTAACTTACAAGTTACCGAAAGTAGTCCAACAAGCAAAGCACGCATGATTGGACTGGTGATTTTATTGCTCACTGGGAGGACAAGCTATGCGTAACTAGCAGGCTCCTATGCGCCAGTATAGGAGAGAGCAATGCCATCACATTACCACAAGAAAATAAGCCACCCCAACCAAAAACATACGCAATTACTTCTACAAAAAGTACTTTACACAACCCGACCGAGTATTTTAAAGATGGGCATGAAAAACCATAAAAAATCAAAGGGGGATTTAGAATGAGCAC
>CAYOOU010000027.1:0-16258 GCA_964405635.1 uncultured Piscirickettsiaceae bacterium | reverse complement strand
GCAGGATTTGGAAGGTTAGCGAATTTATTGGGACAATTCCGAGACGAAGTCAAAGCCAAAATTCCCAGTCCTGACGGCCGAAAAGCCTTTTGGGAAAAGTTGCTGAATGGTGTTTTTGTGCAAAAAGCATTAAAAATGACCCAAGAGGCAGAAGGTCTATTACAAGAGGCCTTACAAGCAGTGAACAACTGCTCAGAAGAAACGGCCACGGGCGAGGTTTATCTGATTGGTGCTGGACCGGGTGATCCCGACTTAATGACCTTTAAAGGCCTGCAGTTGTTGCAACAGGCTGATGTAGTGCTCTATGACCGCTTGGTTTCACCTCAGATTTTGGATATGGCTCGCCGTGAGGCTGAGCGCATTTATGTCGGAAAAAAGTCCAAAAACCATGCCGTACCGCAACCAGACATTAACCTGATGCTGATCAAATTAGCCAAAGAGGGCAAAAAGGTCGCACGACTCAAAGGCGGTGACCCCTATATTTTTGGTCGGGGTGCCGAAGAGGCCGAAGAGCTGGTTAAAGCAGGTATCCCCTTTGAGGTGGTGCCCGGTATTACTGCCGCTTCCGGCTGCTCTGCCTATGCCGGCTTCCCCCTCACCCATCGTGAGTTTTCACAGTCTGTTACCCTAATTACGGGTCACCAGCAAGCGGGCGCTGAAGCCATCGATTATGGTCGTTTAGCCCACTCAGGCGATACAATGGTGTTTTACATGGGCATTAAAAATGCCCCTAAAATTCAACAAGGGTTGATTGAACACGGCCTGTCTGCCAGCACCCCCGCTGCCATTATTGAAAAAGGCACGACACCGCAACAACGTACCACCTATACCACTCTGGGCAAACTCGCAGAAACCATTCAACAAAAGCAAATTCAACCGCCCGCTCTGATTATTATTGGTGAAGTGATACAGGTTAAAGAGCGTTTAAAGGCTCAAAGCTAGGAGTTTCATGTGGAACTTTTGCAGAAAAAACCCTTTCAGTTTTATATTCAGACCATAGGCCGAGGACAGAAGCATCGCCGCTCTTTGACAATTGAAGAGGCAAAAGCCGCCATGCAGATGATTTTGCAAGGTGAAGTCACCCCAATGCAGCTGGGGGCTTTTCTGATGCTAATTCGGGTGCGGGAAGAGACACCAGAAGAAGCAGCAGGATTTTTAATGGCCATACGCGAGACCTTGCCACAGCTTGAATGTGAGGTAGATATTGACTGGGGCAGCTATGCAGGCAAACGGCGGCAGTTGCCGTGGTTTCTATTGGCACTGACCCTATTGGCACAGCATGGCAAGCGGATTCTGCTCCACGGCATCATCGGAAATGAAGCCAACCGCCTCTATACCCAACCTCTTGCAGAACAGCTGGGTTGGCCGGTTGCCAAAAACCTAGAAGCAGCCAAAGCGCTTATCGAAACCCAAGGCTTTTGCTACTTAAGCGTGGAAAGCTTTGCCCCCAAAGTCGCCGAACTGATGGCCTTACGGGACGAGTTGGGGCTGCGTTCTCCCATTCATACTCTGGCAAGAATGCTCAATCCCTTGCAGGCCAAAATCAGTGTACACGGCGTATTTCACAAAGGCTATGATGACCTGCACCAACAAGCCGCCGTCCATCTTCCAGACCCCATGACCTTAGCCTTTTGTGGCGATGGAGGCGAAGCAGAAGTGCGACCTGACCGTACCACAGTGGTCAAACAGGTGGTTCATCAACAGGACAAGGCTCAACTGAGCGAACTCACTCTACCTAAAACCTTTCAAAGCCCAGATCCCACGGGCAAAAACCTAGATCCTGCACACTTAATGGCTGTGTGGCAAGGCAAAGCCCCTGATGAGTATGGGGAAGCCACGGTCATTCAAACCCTAACTTTAATCCTGATGGCCAAGCAAAAACAAGACTTTTCATCCGCACATTTAAAGGCTAAAACCCTATGGAACAACAGGCATAATTTATCAATTGTAAAAAATCACAATCCACCTTAGAATACTGAAATTTATTATGGTTAATGGAGGCGCCATCAATGCTAGACCAATACCTTGCCCAGCTGAAAAGTGTAGAGGAGATGACTCGGCAGCTTTCTGATCAGTTGTCTGAACAAATCTCTTTGGAGTCTGCTTCAGAGTCTATCGTCAAAGCTTCACAGCATGAGAGTGGCTTGCACAATGCGATGGATCCTTACAGCACCTTTTCCGCCAAACAACTTCTAGAAATTCAGCTCCCCCTTAAACAGAAGCGCAAAGCCATTACCCAATACTTCTACAATAACCTAGACGAAAATAGCTCAGTGCTACTGACCATGCTGGACGAGGAAGAGTTAGCTCACCTTAGAGAAAAACAGTCTAACTACCTCACCAATTTACTTTCTCCTCGCCTCTCCTATAACCAACATAAAGAGCTCGCCAGCCAAGCAGGAGAACGGCATGATTTGGTAAGCCTATCTCCCGATCTACTGGTGAGCTCTTACCATGTTTATCGCCGAGCCATCTACGCCCTGTTACCAGAGCTAGAGCAGTCCCATAACCTCATTCAAATTATTGAGCACCGCTTGCAGAACGATATGGCATGGCAACTCATGGGCTATACCCAACAAGTTCAAAAGCGCAGTGAATTTATTGAAGCCTTGATTGAAGTGCTACAGAAGTCGATGAACCGGGATGATATGCTGGAAAAGTTACTCGACTCCTTGCGAGAAGTTGATGGCATTGAGGGGGTAAGTATCGGTGCATTTGTAGGCGAGGGAAAACTCATCTGCGAAAAGGCTTCAGGGCTAGTACTCCACGGCTCGGAGTGTATGCTGGGAGATAATACAAGTGCTCTAAGTGCTGTGGGTCAGCCTCTGTGGAAAGCATGGAAAGAGGAGCGAAGCATTTGGGTAAACAGCATTTCTCAAGAGCTAGATGATGACTGCGTTCAACATGATGCTCATAATTTAGGGTTGCGAAGCTATGCTGTACTACCCGTGAAAACTCAACAAGAGGCACCAGAGTTATTGCTGATTATTTATAGCCGTTGGCCAGGGTTCTTTTTAGACACCGGCAAACAGTTCTTTTTTGAGGGCATTGCCCGAGAGTTTGGCAACAATCTGCTTCGCATAGAACAGGACTTTCAGGGACACTTTGCAGAGCTCACCCTTGAAGAACGGCAACACTACCGCCAGCTGTTAGAAGAGGGTCAAGTAGAGATGGTATTCCAGCCGATTATTGACCCCAATACAGATAAGGTGGTCAAAATCGAATCTCTGGCCAGACTATTTGACGATGGGAAGTTTATCTCGCCCTATAAGTTCCTAGGGGCTTTTGGCTCCAAACAGTTGCTCTCTCTATTTGAACTGGGGCTCAATAAGGCCTGCCAAGCTTATGTCGAGTTGGAAAAGCAGGGAATTTCAATCAATGTCAGTATCAACTTGCCTACCGAAGCTTTTGAGCACAATCAAGTGCTCTTCCGTATCTATGCCACCGTTCATCAATATGGCGTTCCCCCTGAGCGAATTGCTCTGGAGATTTTAGAAACGGGTGCTTTAAGAGAAGAGTCAGCCATTCAAGCAATTAAAACCCTCAAAAATAAAGGATTTACTATTTCTCTTGATGATGTGGGCAGTGGTGAATCCTCTATGATGCGGATGAAGCAGTTACCCATTGATGAGATCAAGGTCGATCAAGGCTTTGTGCGTCCTATGCTACAACAGATGGATCATCTTGACTATGTACACACCTTGGTGCGTCTAGCTAGTAGCCTAAACTTAAGCTGTGTGGTAGAAGGGGTTGAAAATGAGAAAATCATGGATATGGTTAAAACCATTGGTGGTGCAAACCTGCAAGGCTATGGCATTGCTAAACCCATGCCTTTAGATGAGTTGATTGAATGGATACATAAACGTCATCAAAATCAAGAGACCCTACTGAGCAATACAGACCTAAGAAAAGGTCATGCGCCTAAAACACTCTGTGGCTGGTATGCACGCCACCTGAATCGTGCGCGCATTCTGCTTGAGGCCTTTCCCAATAATATCGATCTCATTAACTTCCATATCGCCTCTCATGCGGAAAATTGTCCAATGACCGAGGCCTTAGCAGAAATGGGACTGGCTGATAGTCCGATTGCAGAAGCGCATGAAATGTTCCATGAGACCGTTGAGCTCATCGAAAAAAAATATTTTGATGAAAAACAAGAGCCAGAACAGCTAAAAACCCAGCTAAAGCAGGTACTCGACTATATGCGACAACTTGTCACCGATGAAAACGCTAAAAACAGTCGCTAGCATCGTCATCAGATGTCCGTATCCAGTGGCCGCTTTTGCCCCCTTTTTTCTCCATAAGTTGCACCTGGTCAATCACCATACCTCGATCGACGGCTTTACACATATCATAGAGCGTCAAAGCCGCTACTGAAGCAGCGGTTAGAGCTTCAATCTCTATACCAGTCTGCCCCACAGTTTTACAAGTGGCGTAAATGGTCACGCAACTGTTGCCTTGGTCTGGCGTCAGCTCAACCTTCACCGAAGTAATCATCAACGGGTGGCACATGGGGATTAAATCAGGCGTGCGTTTGGCAGCCAAAATCCCTGCAATACGCGCGGTGGCCATCACATCGCCTTTTTTGTGCCGCCCTTCCACAATCATGGCTAAGGTTTCAGGTTGCATATGAATCACGGCCATCGCCGTGGCTTCTCGGGAGGTGACGGCTTTTTCAGAAACATCCACCATTCGAGCCTGACCTTTTTCATCGAGGTGGGTGAGAGTCGGGGTTTCGCTCATCGATTCTTCCTTATTTAAAATGGATAAAAGGCAACTGTATCACCCTTCTGCACGGTGCTGTCTTCAGGAATCACCACGAAGCCCTCAGCCCAAACCGTGGAGGTAAGCACGCCGGAGTCTTGGTTAGCAAACAGCTCTACCCAAGTTTCAGAGCCTTGATTAACCAATCGACCTCGGGCAAACTCACGGCGAAAACCGGGCTTTGTCCAATCAAAATTAGCCTTCACAAACAGCGGCTTAGGCGCAACTTCGCTCTCCCCTTGCATCTTTTTCAGATAGGGCTGGGCAAACAGTTTAAAGGTGGCAAAAGCTGATACTGGATTGCCAGGCAGTCCAATAAAGGGTTTATCCACCACAGTGCCATAGGCCAGCGGCTTACCAGGCTTCATCTTTACCTTCCACATATCCAAACTGCCAAGAGATTCTACCGCGGGCTTCACATGGTCTTCCCCACCGACCGAAACGCCGCCCGTAGTCATGACCACATCTGCTAAGTCTGCAGCCTTTTTTAGCGCCGCTTGAGTTGCTTCGAAGGTATCTTCCACCTGCCCCAAATCTACCAGTTCCATCTCCAACTGTGGAATTAAACCTGATAGCAGATAGCGGTTGGCATTAAAGATTTTGCCCTGCTCGGGGGCTTGACCGGGCTCTAAAAGCTCATCACCGGTGGTAAAGGTCGCAACTTTTAAGCGACGATAGACTTTTGCTTGCGCAATGCCCATCGATGCGATCAGCGCCACCTCTTGGGGACGCATTTTTTGCCCCGCCTGCAACACTTCTGAGCCCTGCTGAATGCTGGCACCGGTTGGGCGAATATTTTGTCCAGCGGTCACCGGAGCATTAAAGGTAACGCTGTTATCCGCTTCATTCAAAGTGGTCTCTTCCTGCATCACCACTGCATCAGAACCTTGAGGGATGGCTGCACCGGTAAAGATTCTTGCGACAGTTCCAGCTTGCAAGGATTCGGGCTGATCCCCTGCTGCAATCCGCTGAGAGATGGGCAAGGTTTGGCATTGAGCAAGGTCAGCGGTATTCACAGCATAGCCATCCATCGTTGCTACAGGCATCGGTGGGACATTGACGGGCGCGGTAATGGTCTCAGCCAGCACCCTACCATGCAGTTGGGCCAGAGGCAATGTTTCGGTTTCAGAAATGGAAGTGGCTTGTTGTAGTAAATAGTCTAGAGCTTCATCAAAGGTTTTCATAATTTATAGCGTCTTTTTTATTCCAAAATTTCGTTTTTTGCCAAAATTCCCAGTCCTGCTTAACTGATTAAATGATTTTGTCCAGAAAAGGGTAGCGGTGCGATACTGTGCTTTGCTTGCGGAAGACTGTAGAAGCCGTTGGCGAAATAGGCGGAAAAGCAAGCCAACTGTTTGAGCAAAGCGAGTTTTGGCTTGCCCGCCTATGAGCCTTACGGATTCACAGACTGGAGCACTCAAGGCACAGTGTCGTGCTGCTGACCCTATAGAATATAACCATTTACCCAGCGTTTTTCCGCTTCTTGATCGCTTATGCGAGCATCCACCCAGCGCTCTTCGCCATTGGGCAGGGTCTCTTTTTTCCAGAAGGGCGCATTGGTTTTGAGGTAATCCATAATAAAGTGGGCGGCATAAAAGGCATTTTCTCGATGGCGTGATGCTACGGCCACCAATACAATCTGATCGGTAGGATACATTTTGCCAATGCGATGAATAATCAGACTGGCCTCCAGCGACCAGCGCTGGTGCGCCTCTTGGCGAATCTTTTCCAGCGCCTTTTCCGTCATACCTGGATAGTGCTCTAGCTCTAAAATGGAGACCTCGTCTCCTTCATTAATATCCCGCACGGTGCCCACAAAAGCCACGACGGCACCAATGTCTTTATGCCCGGCTCTGAGCTGCTTAATCTCTGTGGTGAGGTCAAAATCGGAATCCGTGATTTTAATATGAGGAAACTGGCTCATCACTTTATCCACCCGTAACAGGCGGGAAAAAGGCGACCTCATCGCCCGCTTTAATTGGCGTTTCACGGCTGGCTACGTCATGATTTACCGCAATTTGTAGGTTGGGGTTATTCACCAAAGCCTGCTTCCAAGTTTCGCCTCGCTCTGCAAGGGCTTCTAATAATCGCTCAACCGAGTCAAACTCAGCAGGCAACTGCTCTTGGGCTTTACCCAACTGCTCTCGAAAACTGGCGAAATATAAAACATTAACCATAGAACACCTTCTCCTTAGCCCCCTAAAGAGACCATCTCTCTAAATTCTATATTGTGTACATTTTCATTAAAGAAGTGGCGCTCTGGTTTTTTCTGCATCGCATCCACAATCAACTGCTTCAGCTCCGCATCACTGATACCTTCCCTCAATGGCGTGCGAAGATCCACCGAATCCTCTTGTCCTAAGCATAAGGCCAAAATGCCCTTGGCCGTCAGACGCACTCGATTGCAGGTTTCGCAAAAATGTTGAGAGACCGCTGAAATCACCCCAATTTTTGTTTCAGTTCCGGCAATCTGATAATTGCGAGAAGGGCCATCATGACTGCGACTTTGTACAGGAATCAAATCAGAACCCACATGCGCTTTAACTCTCTGCAGAATCTTTTCCGCTGCATAGTGCTGATCCATCATACTGACACCCGCTGGGCCAATAGGCATGGTTTCAATAAAGCGCACCTCTACGCCCTTCTCAATACCATAGTCCACCATCGCCTCAATTTCGTCATCATTGGTGCCCTTCATCACCACCATATTGAATTTGACTGGACGCATATCCACAGCCATTGCCGCATCGACACCTGCAAGAACTTTTTCTAGGTCGCCGCCCCGAGTGATGTGGTGAAATCGCTGAGGTCTCAAGGAGTCTATTGAGATATTCACTCGGGTGATGCCGGCGTGCTTCAGTTTCTCTGCTTCCCGTGCAAGATGGTGGGCATTGGTGGAAAGGGCAATCTCTTGTAAACCTTCAAGAGGGCTAATGGCTTCTATTAGGTGGTGTAGATTCTTCCGCACTAATGGCTCCCCACCAGTAATCCGCACCTTGGCAACGCCTAGCTCTACAAAAGCCTGAATAATCCGTGCCAGCTCATCATAGTCTAAATATTCAGTATGACGACCTTCAGGGTGCACCCCCTGCTCTGGCATACAATAACCACAACGGTAGTTGCACTTGTCGGTGACAGAAACCCGCAGGTACTCAATCTTGCGGTTAAAGGGATCAATCAATTCAGACATGAAGCGTTATTTCCTAAAAGAATAACGCTATTTTAGCGATTTCTAATATCATTGCAAGAAAATCTTTTAGGTTTAGATTAACCCTATTCGCTGTAGATTCACTTATGGAAGGCCTCAAATAAAAAAACCCCGCACATGGGGCGGGGCTCTCAAACAATCGTATTAAACAACTGAATTACATACCTGCGTGACCTACACCTGGAGGTGCTTCATGTAAACGCTGTGGTACATTGTATTGTGGCTCACCGTTTGGTAGCTTACGAGCCTGACGATAGTGGTGGATGTCACCTTTACCGTCACCAACCATATAGTCAGGACAATTCTTCATGCAACGCTCGTTGTGAATCACTGGACGGTGATCACAGAAGAAGTTAGCTTGGTTGGTCATAAACTTATTGGCTTTCATTAGCAACTCTGAGTTAAAGAACATATCATCTTCAATCTCAGTGCCTTCAGCATCCAATGGAATCTCATTTGCTTGAAGGATATAGCCGGTCATACCTAGGTAACCCGCATCACCAATAGCTGGTGAGTTTGGTGACCAGAATGGCATGGCACGACGCGCATAGTCAAAGAGAGTAACGGCATAAGGCCAGTAGCTTCCAACGGTTTTGATTGGTGCTGGATCTGTAAAGTCACTGGTCACTAGACTTTCAGAACCACCGGCTAAAGGTAGATAACCCTTTGCCCCTTCACCGAACTCACCATGACACATACCACAGAATTGAACATAGACCTGACCACCTTTTTCAACGGTCATCCCTACTGAAGGATCAGGTAAACCTTTTCCATCACCATCAACTGTGATGTTCCACTTCTTTAATGCAGACTCAGCGATTGGTGTACCAAAACCTTTTGCAACAAAGTTAGCATCATCCTGATAGTGCTTGCGGGCAGACTCATGAACCTCTACAAAAGCGGCAGGAACCTTACACTGAGCATTACCGTGGTCTCCACCATCAATGCTATCATCTACTTCAAAAGAGTAAGGGTTAGCAGGGTCAAGCTTACCTTCTAGGCCATCACGACCATGTGTCGCATCCTTTCCAAGAATGGCTTCAATCACTTTTGGATCTAAGTATTTGCCATCATTTTTCTTGATGATTTCGACATAGTTTGCAGCATATTTGCCATTGATTTTTTCAGCTTTTACTTCTTTTGCGGCAGGTGCTGCTGCCACCTCTTTGGTTTCTACTGCTGAATCATTCGTAGCTTGCGATTGAGTCTGCTCGCCTCCGCAACCAACTAGAGCGGACGAAATTGCTACGACAATTAAAGTTTGTTTAGTATTGAACATTTTCAATCATGCCTCCGTTTTTACCGTCTTCCCATGCATGTACACGCCAAGTTACCATGGCCGTACGGTGGTAAACGTTGTTAGTACCTTCTAGCCCACGCATTTGTGGCATAGTAGGCTGCACATAGCCGGTTTCATCTGTCACACGACTCATCAAGAAGGCCTCTGAACCATCCCAATCCCACTCAATTTCAAAGCGAGTCCATGCTTTGTCAAGCACTGGAGAGGTGAAGTGGGCTTCGTGCCAGTTTTTACCGCCATCAAATGTGACATCCACATGAGCAACTTTTCCACGACCAGACCAAGCTAGACCACGAACATAGTACTTACCAGGCCCCTGCATCTTGAAGTCAGGTGATGGGTAAGTAATTACAGAGTTCGCTTCCATGTACCATGAGAAACGCTGAGCGGTTCCATCAGGCATCAATTCGGTGTACTTAGAGGTCTCTTCACGGTGCTGCATTGGAACATCGTGAACATAGATACGGCGTAGGTATTTCACCCACATGTTGGCTTCACAACCTGGCACAACCAAACGAATTGGGTAACCTTGCTCTCGACGCAACGCTTCACCATTCTGAGCGTAGGCAACATAGCAGTCATCCATTGCCAACTCAACAGGGATAGAACGAGACATACCAGAAGCATCTGCACCTTCAGGAATAATCCACTTCCCTTCTGGCTTGATACCGGCTTCTTTCAATAGGTCAGATAGACGAACACCTGTGTACTCCACACAAGACATCATACCGTGGGTCCACTGTATAGAGTTCAACTGAACCCCTTTCCATTCCATCGCACCGTTCGCTGGACACTCAATGAAGTGAATGCGAGAGATGGATGGGAAACGCTTTAGGTCATCCATAGTGAAAATCAATGGACGTTCAACCAAGCCATGAATCACCAAACGGTGGTCATCGGGATTAATGGTTGGTACACCACCGTGGTAACGCTCAAAGTGAAGACCATTTGGCGTGATGATACCGTTTAGGCTTTGAATTGGAGTCATGGTAATGGAGGCCATAGAATCAGGCGTCAACCACTCAAGGGTGCGACGCTGGACTTCAGATTCATATGGAGAAGGCATTCCGTATGGATACTTACGTACACCAAAACCTAGAGATTTACGAGCTGGACCATCTTGTAATACGGTGGTCACTTCTTTCTTACCAGCATATGGGGCTACAGCTTTCTTAGGATCGTACTGTGCACCGTCTGCAGCGGAAGCTGCCTTCGTGAACAGGACACCCCCAGCTACAGCCGCAGAACCTTTTAAAAAGGCACGACGGCTTTGGCTACGGCTTTCTTCAGTTTGAAGCGCAACCTTTTCTACAATTTTATCTGTCATTTAATGCTCCTTGATTGACCTTTTTGCCTAGCAAAAAGACCTCAGATTCAAGAGGTTAATTATTTTTCAGCGATTCATTACCGCACGGATGCGGCAACACCGTTAAAGTGCTTCGAGAAATAATAAGTTTTCTCTTAAATAATCGCAAGCTAATCCCTCAGAAAAATTAGAAAATGCTTATATAAATTTTTTATGACTTGTCTAGGTTTCTCTATAAGGGAATTTTGTGACGAGTCTTTGAAACTCTTTTGATAAGTATTATAAACTCAGTATTTTTTAGCTAGACTCTTGCTCACGATAACGCTTGCAAATAGGCCCTGATTTTGGAAACTCTATGTCCTCTGCCACCTGAGCCAAAAACTGTTGCAACTCGTCAACTGTCAGTACTGACAGGATTTTGTTCATAATTTCGGGTTCAATTGCCACGGTTGTAAACTCCCCTGTACTCAACTTCACCTGCACACCACAAGCATCCGCTAAGGCACCTTCACCGCTGTTACCTTCAACCTGTGCCGCTTGCTCACCAAAAAACAGCTCATCATAAAGCTGTTCTATGCCCTCAGCCGCTTCATCAACCAACAGCGTTTCAATCACCACCGAATAAGCATCACCATCTGAAGGGGTCTCCTCCGTCACAATCCTGATATTCTCAGCATGAGGACGACACCCCTCTACAAACCGTTCTGCCAAAGCTTTATCAAAAAAAAGATACTCCATGCTTTCCATTGCTCAAGTCCACCTTCTTTTTCCAAAGATGATACGGTATCATTCAATCATCTTAACCTCAAGAAAAAAAGGACTTCTTATGCTAAATCGTCAATTTCCCATTACCCGTATGCGTCGTATGCGTAAAGACGACTTCTCTCGTCGCCTCATGCGGGAAACGGTGCTCACGGCCAATGATCTCATTTACCCCATGTTTGTGATTGAAGGGGAAGAGTCGACTGAGCCAGTGCCCTCTATGCCTGGCGTGGTGCGTTACACCATTGACCTGCTGGTGGAAGAGGTCAAAGAGCTGAATGACCTTGGCATTCCGATGATTGCCCTTTTTCCAGTGCCCGATGCCTCCACCAAGAGCTTAGAGGCAAAAGAGGCTTACAATCCTGATGGTTTAGTGCAAAGAGCGGTGCGCGCAATCAAATCTGCTTGCCCAGAGATGGGGGTAATGACCGATGTCGCCCTTGATCCCTACACCACCCATGGGCAGGATGGCATTATTGACGATAACGGCTATGTGGTGAATGATGAAACCATTGATGTATTGATGAAGCAGGCACTCACCCATGCCGAGGCAGGTGCCGATGTGATTGGCCCCTCCGATATGATGGACGGCCGCATTATTGAGTTGCGAGAATATTTAGAGGACAACGGACAGATTCACACCCGTATTATGGCCTATTCTGCCAAATACGCCTCCTCCTTCTATGGGCCATTCCGCGATGCGGTGGGCTCAGCAGGTAATTTAGGTTCGGGCAATAAATACACCTACCAGATGGACCCTGCTAATAGCAATGAAGCCCTACATGAAGTTGCACTCGACTTAAACGAAGGGGCCGATATGGTGATGGTCAAACCCGGCCTACCCTATTTGGACATTGTGCACCGCATTAAAGACGAATTTAAAGCCCCCACCTTTGTTTACCATGTAAGCGGCGAATATGCGATGCTTAAAGCGGCCGCACTCAATGGCTGGCTGGACGAAAAGGCCGTGGTGCTGGAAACCTTACTCAGTTGCAAACGCGCAGGGGCGGATGGCATTCTTACCTACTACGCCAAAGATGCCGCCATTTGGCTTTATGAACAAGGGTATCACTAATGGAAAGCACACATGACCTCTATGCTGTAGTGGGCGACCCCATTGCCCACTCCAAATCTCCTTTGATTCACCGACTCTTTGCTGAACAGACCAGGGAAAACTTGGTTTACGAGGCGATTCTAATCGACTCCGACCAACAGCCTTTTGACTATGCAGTCGATCAGTTAAAACACAAAGGTTACAAAGGGCTAAATATTACCGTACCCTACAAGCTCAGTGCCTTTGAATATGCTGACGAAATCACGCCCAGAGCAGAAATTGCCCAAGCAGTTAATACCTTTCTCTTTCGGGAAGATGGCACCACGCTGGGTGACAATACCGATGGCATCGGCTTGGTCAATGACATTCAAAACAATGCAAAACGAGACATTAAAGAACAGTCAGTGCTCATTTTAGGGGCAGGCGGTGCCGTGCAAGGTGTACTGCAGCCCATTTTAGATCAATCCCCTGCTCAAGTGCATCTCGCCAATCGCACTGCCCCTCGTGCACAAAACTTGGCCAAACGCTTTGCTGAAAACGCCCCCTGTCCCATTACTGGCAGCGGCTGGGAAGAGATTCCTCTGCAAAACTGGGACATTATTATTAATGGCACCGCTGCCAGCTTAGAAGGCAAGTTATTACCTGTTTCACCTGAGCTCATCGGCGAAAACAGTTTGGTGTACGACATGATGTACGGTGCAGAACCCACCCTTTTTCTGCAGTGGGCCAAGCAACACCAGCCTACCTGCCAAGTCGCCGATGGCTTGGGAATGTTGGTAGAACAAGCTGCCGAAGCCTTTAGCCTATGGCGAGGTGTTCACCCTCAAACCCAGCCGGTCATTCAAACCGTACGAGAAATGCTTGCAGAGCCTAAAAAATAAGGGCACAGAAAAGCAAACCCCACAAAACTCAAAATTTGCCTCGAAAATCGCCAAAATCCCCAGCCCTGCTCTTCAAAAACAGGCTTTCCCCCATGTAAGGCTGGGGGTTTTGGCCATTCCTATCCATTTATTTATTCATTTTGTAAATGTTTTCTTAATAATCGATCAAGCTGATTAGCAAAAGCTTGGCGATCGTTTTGGTTGAGGGCTGCGGGGCCACCGGTTTGAATGCCACTGGAACGGAGGCTCTCCATAAAATCTCGCATATTCAGTCGTTGACGGATATTCTCCGGTGTATAGAGCTCCCCTCTTGGGTTAAGTGCTATTCCACCCTTTTCAATCACCTCTGCTGCGAGGGGAATATCTTGGGTCACCACCAGGTCTCCAGGTTGCAACCGCTGCACAATCACATTGTCCGCCACATCAAATCCTTGCCCCACCTGCACAAAGTCAATATAGGGTGATGGGGGAATCCGCAAGCGATGGTTGGCTACCAGCGTCATCGATAACTTCACCCGGTTGGCTGCCTTAAACAAGATCTCTTTAATCACTACCGGACAAGCGTCCGCATCCACCCAAATCTTCACTGCCCACCTACTATTCATTCAAAATTGATAAATTCCAGTATAATACATGGTTATAACGCATATACTTAGAAAAGGAAATAAAGCCATGCCACTACTTGACAGTTTTACCGTTGACCACACCATTATGCCGGCCCCTGCAGTACGCATCGCCAAAAAAATGCAAACCCCTTGCGGCGATACCCTAACCGTTTTTGACCTGCGTTTTTGCAAACCTAATAAAGAAATCATGGGCGAAAAAGGCATTCACACCCTTGAGCACCTTTTTGCAGGCTTTATGCGTGACCACCTCAATGGGAACGGCGTGGAAATTATCGACCTCTCTCCTATGGGTTGCCGCACCGGTTTCTATATGAGCCTGATTGGCGAACCTGACGAGCAACGTGTGGCCGATGCCTGGGCAGCGGCGATGAAAGATGTGTTGGCCGTACCCGATATGAAGCACATTCCTGAGCTCAATATCTACCAGTGTGGTACTTACAATATGCACTCCCTTGATGAAGCCAAAGAAATTGCTCAAGGCATTTTGGATAAAGGCATTGGCATTATGAAAAACGAAGAAATTGCCCTCTCACCAGAGAAGTTGGCCGAACTTGGCAATGAGGTGGCTTAAATGACCTCCAACGCCCACAAAAACCAACGAGAAGCCAAGCGCATTGGCATTATCGGGGCGATGGAAGAGGAGGTGGCCTTATTGCGGGCGCAACTGCAAAACGCCACCACCGAAACCCATGCTGGCTTTGAATACACCCTGGGGCAGTATGCCGGCCACGACATTGCACTACTTAAATCGGGCATTGGCAAAGTCAATGCGGCCATTGGCGCCACCCTGCTATGCCAGCTCTATGCCCCCGATGCAGTGATTAACACCGGATCAGCCGGTGGCTTTGACCCTACCCTAGATGTGGGCGATGTGGTCATTAGTGCTGCGGTGTGTCATCACGATGTAGATGTCACCCCCTTTGGCTACGACTTTGGGCAAGTGCCCGGGCAACCCAGCTGCTTTTTACCAGATGAATCTTTGGTAGAAATCGCTAAAGAGGCGCTAAAAGCACTGCCTCAACTCAAAGCCAAAACTGGGCTCATTGCCACTGGCGACCGCTTTATGTACGACCCCACAGATGTCGAAACCGTCAGACAGCGATTCCCTGAGATGATTGCCGCCGAAATGGAAGCCGCCGCCATCGCCCAAGTCTGCCATGCCTTTGAAATCCCCTTTGTGGTCATTCGTGCCCTCTCAGACATTGCCGGCAAAGAGAATGCCGTCACCTTTGAGCAGTTCCTAGAAACCGCTGCCACACATTCTGCTACGCTGATTATGGAAATGGTGAAGCGACTAGGAAAAGCCTGAGACAGTTCCACCACCTAAATCAAGGCCCCAAATGCATAAAACCCCGCTAGTGCGGGGTTTTCTATAAACAGACTATAAACAGAAACTTTTAGCCTTTATCGATTGGTAATGAGTGTCCCCACGCCTTCATCGGTAAAGACCTCTAACATCACCGCGTGCTCCACTCGACCATCGATAATATGAGAAGAGTGAACGCCGTTTTGTACGGCTTCTAGGGCACAACGGATTTTAGGAAGCATGCCACCGTAAATGGTGCCATCTTGGATGAGTTCTGCTACTTTTTCAGAATTTAGCCCCGTGAGCAAGTTGCCGGCTTTATCCAATAAGCCTGGGGTATTGGTTAAGAGCATCAACTTTTCTGCTTTTAGGGCTTCTGCCACCTTACCTGCCACCAAGTCGGCATTGATATTGTAGGAGCGACCATCTTCCCCAACGCCTACTGGGGCAATTACCGGAATAAAGCCACTGGCAATCATGGTATCAATCACTTGGATATTGATTCGTGCCACCTCGCCTACATGGCCTAAATCGATAATTTCAGAAGCATTGAGGTCTTCATTAAAAGCGGTCATCTCCATTTTACGGGCACGAATCATATCGCCATCTTTACCCGTCAAGCCCACGGCACTGCCGCCATGCTGGTGAATCAGGTTCACAATTTCCTTATTCACCGAACCACCTAACACCATCTCCACGATGTCCATGGTCTCACGATCGGTGACCCGCATGCCTTGAATAAACTCGGACTCTTTGCCAATGCGTTTCAACAGCTCGGCGATTTGGGGGCCACCACCGTGCACGACGACTGGGTTCATGCCTACCAGCTTCATTAGCACAATGTCTCGGGCAAAGCCCTCTTTGAGCTTATCATCGGTCATGGCATTACCGCCATACTTCACCACAATGGTTTTGCCAGAGAATCGCTGGATATAGGGCAGCGCCTCGGCCAATACCGAAGCAATCTGCTGTGCCTGTTCTTTATTTAAATTCATGCTTTTTTGGAGTCTCATAATTTGGGGTTCCAGAGTCCTTTGTTCGAGTGAGGCTC
>CAYOOU010000026.1:6482-16426 GCA_964405635.1 uncultured Piscirickettsiaceae bacterium | reverse complement strand
GGACACCGCCCTTTCACGGCGGTAACAGGGGTTCGACTCCCCTACGGGACGCCACATTCAAAAGCCAGTCAGGAAATAATCTTGACTGGATTTTCTTATCGTTAGTGCAATTCCTTCTATACCGATTTCCACTCTACCTCTATCACTGCCGGCAGTGCCTCTATCTGATCTAATAACCAGCCTGTATCAAACTGTTTGCTCACCTGAACTTCCAATAATAGCTGCACTTCACCCTCACTCTGCTCATCTCGTTTCTGCTCCATTTTTAGTAGATCCAGCTCAGATTGTGTGATTATCTGCACCACTTGATTTATGGCACCCGGCATCTCTAAAAGCTGGATATACAGTTGTGCTTGGTGTAGAGCCAGGCTTTCGGTGTCTGGTGTCCAATCCACTTGAATGAGCCGTTTTTGCTCTTCAAGAGTGAGGTTGAGAATATTCGGGCACTGCTTTTTATGCACTGTCACCCCTCTGCCTCGGGTTACATAGCCAATTATTGTATTGCCTGCTTTAGGCTGACAGCAGGGGGCTAAATGGGTTTTAATCTGAGGTGCCCCAACCACATAAGCTGTTTCTGGTGGTAGGGCAGGAGATTCTTGCAGCTCAAGACTGGATTGTTTCTGTGTTTTAAGCGTCCGTAGATGGCGTTGAATGGCATCGGTGAGTTGCCGCTCATTAATCTGACCTTTACCAATAAACTCAAACAGCTGTTTCTCATTTTCTAGACGAAACCGCTCTACAAACCATTCTGGTGAAATTTGCTGTGCATGTAACCGCTTGAGTTCTTTCTTTAGTAGCTCCTGTCCCGCTTCAATATTGGCTTCACGATTAAATTTATTAAACCATTGTCGTACCTTATTGCGCGCACTGGCACTTTTGAGGTAGCCCAAGTTAGGGTTTAGCCAGTTACGATTAGGCTTACCCTCTTTAGCGGTTAAAATCTCTACTCGGTCTCCTGTTTGCAAAGGGGTGGTTAAGGGTACAATTCGGCCATTAACCTTTGCCCCGCGGCATCGGTGGCCCAGCTCTGTATGGATATGATAGGCAAAATCCAAGGGGGTTACCCCTTGGCGAAGGGTGATAATTTCAGCCGTTGGGGTAAGGGCATAGATATTCTTGCTCTGTAATTCAGTGCTAATTTCATTAAAAACTTCTGGGTCATCAATATTTTCCAACAGCTGGCGAACATTGGCGATGCTTCGCTCTAAGTTCTCATCAAAATGACCTTGTCCCTCTTTATATTTCCAGTGTGCAGCCACCCCAAATTCAGCATGGTGATGCATCTCCCAGGTGCGAATCTGAATCTCTACGGTTTTACCCTCTGGTCCAATAATCACCGTATGGATAGATTGGTAGCCATTCTCCTTAGGTGTTGCAATATAGTCATCAAACTCTTCACGCACATAGTTCCAATGACTATGAATCAACCCCAGCACTTCATAGCAGGTTTTTACATCATCAACATAAATTCGCACTGCTCGCAAATCGTATAATTCATCAATCGGCAGCTGTTTTTTCTGCATTTTTTTCCAAATGCTGTAAATGTGTTTAGGGCGACCGGTAATCTTGCAAGGAATGTTTTGCTGCTGCATCATCTGCTCTAGCAGATCTATAACCCCCTGAATATAAGCTTCTCGCTCGGTGCGTTTGGCTTGCAATTGTTTGGCGATGGATTTATAGGTCTCTGGCTGCAAAAAACGAAAAGAGAGATCTTCCAGTTCCCACTTCAACTGAGCAATCCCCAGTCTGTTAGCTAAGGGGGCAAAAATCAGTTGGGTCTCATAGGCTACTTGATGCCGAGTTTCATCATCATCATATTTCAAGCTCCGCAACCGAATTACTCGGTAGGCCAGCTTGACGATCATAATGCGAATATCCGAGGTCATGGCCAACAGCATCTGCCGCAATCGCTCACTCTGCACCTCATCATCGATGGTGTTGCGATCAAAGTGCTTAAACTCATTCAGTTTGCGAATCCCTTGAGTCAATAGCGCCGTAGCCTCATCAAAGCGCAGGCCTAATTCTGCCTCGGAATAAAAAGGTTCTAGGTTGGCATCACTGAGCAGGGTGGCAATAATGGTACGCTCATCTAGCTTGAGCTCTGACAGCAATTGTGCGACTTCATAGCTACGCACAGAGCTACGCTGAGGAAGGTTAACTGCTTCTAGAGCCAATTGACACGCCTCCAGCTGAGGCTGCGTCACTGCCTCTTCAGAGTCTAAGTGAAACAGTGTTTGTGCCAAACTGTGAGGGGTCATAAAAGCTCCAAAAGCGTACGAGTAATTTAATTATACCGAAATGTTTTTTACTTCTGTGTTTGGCAGAAGAGTTTTTGCAAAGACTGCTCAAGGTGTGCAGGTGTGAGAGAAACTAAGGTTTGCCAGTCAGCCTCCCGTTTTCCAATTGGGTGAATACAGTACAAAGCATCGAAATAGGGTAGGGCATCTACAGCCAACTGACCACAAACACCGATGCAAGCTGGTGGTTGAGGTGATTGTGTTTTAACCAGTTTTGCTAAACGAAAGGGTAGTTTACCCATAAAGGTTTGCTCATCTATTCTACCTTCGCCTGTCACCACCACCTGTATCGGATAGTGTTGAATCAATTGAGGAAGCTGCAAAGCTTTACTCAAAAGATCAAACCCTGGCTGTAATGAGGCCTGCAAAACGCCCATAAATCCAGCAGCAAAACCACCCGCCGCTCCAGAACCAGCCTTGTTTGTAATTTGAGTTTGAAATTTTTGGGCAATTTTTTCTGCCAAAATGCCGAGCCCTGTCTCCAAAATAGGCTGCATTGCTGCAGTTGCCCCTTTTTGTGGTGCAAAAACGGCGGTGGCCCCTTTTTCTCCCAGCAAGGGATTGGTCACATCAGCAGCTAATACCCATTCAATGGATTTTAGGTGTTCTGGTACAGATCCGATTCTGTGGAGTTGCAATAAGCCCTCTGCGCCAGTTTGGCGAAAGTCAATTTTTTCACCCGCATGATTATAAAAAGGCACTCCTAAAGCCTGAAGCGCCCCAACACCGCCATCATTGGTGGCACTTCCTCCCAAGCCGATAATGATCTTTTTTGCCCCCATTTGAATCGCTTTCTGAATCATTTCACCAGTGCCATAACTGCTGGTTTTCAAAGGATTGCGCTCTTTAGAGATAAGCAAAGGCAGTCCAGAGGCTTGTGCCATCTCAATAAAGGCTGCACGTTCTTGAGCTTGCCAAGCAAATCGAGCTTGAATAGGGCGGTGAAGGGGATCAAGTGTAGAAACAGTCTGTAGCTTTGCCAACCCAGCATACACCACACTCTCCACAAACCCCTCACCACCATCTGACAAAGGACGCAACCACACCTGAGCTTCAGGAAATTGCTGCAAAATAACACTTTGAGCAATCTCACAAAACGCCACAGCAGATAAAGAGCCTTTAAAGCTATCAGGTGCAATTAAAAAATGCGGCGGGGATGCTAGAGAGGGTGAAATTTCAGTCACTGTGTTTTTGACCTTCCGTTACAATACATGGTATCACTCAGTGAGTAGTCAAAGTATCCTGTGACTACTCAGGTTTAAGCTGAGTCGTTACTATTTATCTTACTTAAAAATGGGTCAAGATACCTTAAATGAACAGCTTTTTACCCTCAAAAACCGCTCAAACAAACTCAGCACAACATTTTTCCGTAGCCCCCATGCTCGATTGGACGGATCGGCACTGTAGGGTGTTTCATCGTAAACTGTCAAAACATGCGTGGCTCTATAGTGAAATGGTGACCACCGGGGCGATGATTTATGGCAATAATCTTGAGCGATTTATCGGCTTTAGCCCTGAAGAGGAGTTGCCAGTCGTATTGCAGTTGGGAGGCTCTAAACCTGAAGAACTGGCTCAGTGTGCCCAAATTGGCGAGCAGTGGGGATACTCTGAAATCAACCTTAATGTTGGCTGTCCTTCAGATAGAGTACAAAATAACCTTATTGGCGCCTGTTTAATGGGGCACCCGCAGTTAGTGGCGGAAGATGTTGCGGCAATGAAAGCAGCAGTTTCGATTCCGGTGACGGTCAAAACTCGCATTGGCATTGATGAGCAAGAGGATTATGAGATCCTACACCAATTTGTGGCTGGACTAGTGGCTGCCGGCGTAGATGGTTTGATTATCCATGCTCGCAAAGCTTGGCTACAAGGGCTTTCGCCTAAAGAGAATCGAGAAGTACCCCCCTTAAAATATGAGTGGGTGCATCAATTAAAGGCTGACTTTCCCCAACTTCCCATTAGTATTAATGGAGGACTGACTCAGTTGTTACAAGCGGAAGAGCACTTGCAATCTTGGCAAAATTTACCGGCAGTTGATGGGGTGATGTTAGGCCGTGCCATCTATGAACAGCCCTATCTTTTGGCTGAGGTAGATCAACGCTTTTATAATGATCACCATCCAATACCGGAGCGCTTTGAAGTGGTGGAGCAAATGCTGCCGTATATTGAAAACCATCTTCAGCAAGGGGGAAGGTTAATTCACATCACTCGCCACATGTTGGGGCTTTTTCACGGACTGCCAGGCGGGCGAATGTGGCGGCGCTATCTATCACAAAATTCCCATAAGCCTGGGGCCGATACCCAAACGGTGCGAGAAGCATTACAGATTGTGCAACAAGAGATGGATCGGTTTGCCGAACATCAGCAACGCAGTCAAGCCTATAAAGCTACCCAAGCAGCCAAAGGAGAAGATGGCCATGATTGAGCTAGAAGTGCCCTTTGCAGAAAAGGATCAAGCCAAATCCTTAGGCGCCAAATGGAATCCTACACTTAAAAAATGGTATATCCCTGATGTGCTTGAGTCTGAAAAAGCACAGTTTGCACGCTGGCTTCCTGACTCGGTACTGGACAACCTAGGCACGACAAATCCCACAGCCAATACCCCTGACCTATTTCAAACACAATCCCCCCAAACCATGCAAGCGGTTGAGCAAAAGGGCATCTCCCTTTCAGCCTTGATGCACCAGGTGCAGTCTGTATTGCGAGGAGGTTTTCCTGGGGCTGTTTGGGTTAAAGCTGAAATTGCCAATATCAATGAGCGGCGTGGTCACTACTATTTAGAGCTGGTGGAAACCAATGAGATGGGGCAACAACTGGCCAATACCCGAGCGATGATTTGGGCAAGCAACGCCAATAATCTATTGCCCAAATTTCAAGCCGAAACGGGTAGTCAACTTGAAATTGGTCAATCTGTATTACTGCTGGCAGAGGTCAACTTCCATGAAAAATTTGGTTTCTCTCTCGTCATTCAAGATATTGATGCCAGCTTTACCTTAGGTGCCTTAGAGGCAAAACTCAATCAGATTCGCAAGCAACTCATTGCCGAAAAGCTGTATGACAGCAATAAACGCTTTGCACTGCCCAGTGATTTTTTCCGAGTGGCGGTCATTGCACCGCCTCAAGCTGCAGGACTGGGGGATTTTCGTGCTGATGCCGATGAATTGCAAAAACTTGGGTTGTGTGAATTTCATTACTTCTATTCAAGTTTTCAGGGAGAGCAACAACAGGTAGAAGGGGAGATGCAAGCGGCCTTTTCTGCCTTTCAATCTCTACACGTCTCTAACCCTTTTGATGCTCTGGTTATTATTCGAGGCGGTGGTGCCAAACTGGATTTAAACCCACTCAACAGCTATGAGATTGCCAAGCATATTGCTCTAGCAGAACTGCCTATATTGACGGGGATTGGGCATGAGCGAGACAACACCATTTTAGACGAGGTAGCAGCTGTGCGGTTTGATACCCCTAGTAAGGTTATTGCTGCCATTCGCCAAACCATTTTTAAACAGGCTCAACAAGCTAAACTTCATTGGATTCAAATTGAACAAATGGCACAGCAGCGAGTGCAAAACGCTTTAAACCAGGTGAGACAGCTTGAACAGACCATTCAACAGCAGAGTCAAAAACGATTACATCAGTGGCAAAGTCAATTACAACCACTTTGGCTAGGCATTACCCACCAAAGCCAGCAAGCTTTACAGCGAGCAGAGCACAAAATCTCGGTGTGGCAGCAACAGATTGAACAGGTGGCTCAACGTCAGCTCACCCACAGCAAGCATCAATTGGCACAGCACTACCAGGTGATTCAAAGCCAAATTCAACAGCAGTTGGAGAGCGAAAAACAACAGTTAGCCTATTATTACCAAACTATCACCCAACAAGCCCCTAAACAACTGCAACAACAAAAGCAGGCCATTCAACAGTGGATGGGTTTTATTCTTAGTGCAGGGCCTCAACGGCAGATGCAAAGAGGGTTTGTGATGGTTAAGGATGCCCAAGGACAACCGATAAAATCTGCCCAGCAGGCTTTAAAAAAACAACCGGTCACCTTAGAATTTAATGATGGTCAAGTGTTGGCACAACAGCTGTCACCCCTTGCCGATAGCCAAAAAGGAAAAAACCATGAGCAGTGAAAGTTTTAAAGCAAACTACCAAAAACTTCAAGAGATTGCCCAAACCCTTAGTCAATCCCAAGAGATCGATATTGATGAATTGGTGCCTATGGTCGATGAAGCCACTCGTGCCTACCAACTTTGCAAACAGCGGATTGAAGCAGTAGAAGCCGCCTTAAACAAACGCCTAGAAAAAGAAGACGAGGAGTAAACTGCTATGAAAGCCACCATCTATCACAACCCACGCTGCTCTAAAAGCCGAGAAACCTACACAATTTTAGAAGATGCAGGGCTAGAAATTGAAGAGATTCGTTACTTAGACAATCCCCCAAGTGTTGAAGAGCTAGATCAGCTCTGCCTAGCGATGAATGTGGAGCCTCTAGCGATTACCCGTACCAAAGAAGCCCTTTTTAAAGAGCTTGGGCTTGATAAAAATGACCAACGCTCTCGAGAGGAGTGGTTAAAAATTTTGGTGCAAAACCCTCGCTTAATTGAACGCCCCATCGTAAAGATTGGAGAAAAAGTGGCAATGGGGCGTCCACCTGAAAACATTAAAGCCATTTTGCCGTAAGCTTATTGAAAACGTACAAAAAGTGCTCAAAAATGCCAAAACTCCCAGTCCTGCCTTGCAAAAAACTCTTTAAAACTGATAAAACAGCAAGGCAGGACTGGGGTTTTTGTGCATTTCTCAATATTTTTAAACCAGTTCTCTGTTTGCTAGAACCTCTTTTATCAATTAGGTAAATTCAGGCCTTCAAAAATATTATTCTTCCTAGTTTTTAGGAAATCTTATCTTTCCGTCTGGTTTTTCAACTGAGACAGAGGACAAGAACCTGTTAAGTATCTGAGTTTATAAGGCTTTTCATTTAAGCGGGTATGGCAGAGAGGCGGGGTTGTTGGGTTTCTCTATTCGGGATAAACTAATCCGAAAGAAAGTTCTACCAGACTGCAATTTGAAAATGCCTTGAGAGTCCACAAACTCTCAAAAACTCCTAAAAAATAGAAAGGGGAAGGGGGTTTTCTTACCAATTATTCAATTTAACATAATATACATTATGCGAAGTTTAGTAAAATTTGAGGTAAATACTTTGAACAACCATAGAGGTTTACAATGAAGATTTACATGACTGTTACGGCTGAAAAGGAGAACGAAAACCCTCATAAAAAGCAGCCATAAAAAAACCCTTAACCTGTGTGTTTTTGATTAAGGGTTCGATAAAATTAGAAAAGACCTTTACACGAGGTAAATCGATCGCGACTCACTCTCATTCAAACAAAAAGTCTCTAAAAATTTTTCATTATCAATCGCGTGCTTAAGTGGTGCGACTAGTGCTCCAAAATTACAAACAGTGGAATCAAAGATACAACGGCCAATAAAATGGGTATCCACGCCTTTTCTTCATGATTTTTTAAGCCAACCAATCCACCAATCACCGCAGCAGCCCCGCCCATCCATGCTACAGGTGGGAAAACAAACGAAAATAACACCGCAATAACACCCCCAACCATTCCAAATGTTGTGGCATTACCAGGCTTATACTCTTTTGTATTTCGCATATCATCAGGAATGGCTTTAGCAGATGCGATGCGTCCGACAATGGCATTGAGATCACTTTCATCTAACTGTGGCTTCTTAAATTCTTCTTCAGTAAGCCCCACGGTTATTTTCTTTTGTCGGTACAACTCTTTAATCAAGTCCTCCCATGTTGCATCATCATCTAACTGATCAACAATAGCACAAGCTTCTTCTTTAATTGACATGTAAAACTTTCCTCCTCGCAAGATTAATTTTTACTACAAACTCTGACACAATCCGTGAAGATGGCCAGTTTCTTTAAGATTTGGCACGGTTTATGATTTTCTTATTACCTTTCTAGGAATTTTGCTTTATTATATCTAAAAGTTCGTATCGTAATTATTTTTATGAAACACCTCTAGGATTCTAGGAGAAGTTTATGGCGATGATGCCAGGGTTACAGATCAATATTGGTCAAAACCTGAAGTTGACACCTCAATTACAGCAGTCTATTAAAATTCTGCAATATTCAGCCTTAGAGGTGCAGCAGACGATTGAAGCGACCCTGCAGACCAACTTTATGTTGGAGATGGCCGATGAGTTAGATGAAGATTTAGAGCTAGAGCTTGACATTGCGCTAGAGGAAGATAAGCCTGATGATACGCTTGATCCTTTAGACACAGAAAGTGAGCCTGAACCTATACTGGACCTAGAAAAATCAGATCAAATTCAAGAAGAACTTGAAATCGACTGTGATTGGCAAGAAGTGTACAGTGATTACGAAGCCCCTAGCCAAGCTGTTAGTAATGAAGATTACACCAGTGCTGAAAACTATACAGCCTCTCACGAAACCCTCCATGACAAACTCTATTGGCAGTCCGATATCTATCCTTGGGAACCGCCGCAACAAGCCATTGCCGAATTTATTATTGACCGTATCAATGAAGATGGGTTTTTAACCGCTTCTGTTGAAGCGCTCACCGATGAGATTCAGCAGCAGTTGCCCGACTTTGAAATAGATACAAGTCAGGTTGAGGCTGTTTTAAAAGTCATTCAACAATTTGAGCCCAATGGTGTTGGCGCACGCTCACTACAGGAGACGCTTTTAATTCAATTAGAATCTCTTTTGCAAACGCCCTATGTGGTCACCGCCAAACTGTTGATTGAAGAGAACTTTGATTGGCTTACTTATCAAGATTACAAACGTATTAAAAAATACTACCGTCTTTCCGAAGATGATCTCACCGCCCTACTGAAACTGATCCAGAGTCTCAACCCTCGGCCTGGCTGTGAATATTGCAATACGGAACAATCTATTGTGGTGCCCGACCTTCTGCTCACTCGACAACAAAATGGTTGGAAGGTAGAACTCAACCCCAATGTTTTTCCAAGACTACGCATCAATCCAGTCTATATTGACTTGGCCAAAACCTTAAAGGATGACAAGCAGTCCAGCCAGATTAAAGAGCAACTGCTAGAAGCAAAAGGACTCATTAAAAGCATTCAGAGTCGTGGAGAGACTTTGTTGCGAGTGGGCGAATACATTGTGCAAACTCAATCTCAATTTTTTGAAGAGGGCGAACAGGCAATGCAACCGATGATCCTTCGTGATGTAGCAGATGCTTTAGACCTTCACGAGTCCACCATCTCCCGTGCCACCAACCAAAAGTATATTCAAACCCCCCGTGGCACCTATGAGTTAAAGTATTTCTTCTCAACAGGTGTCAGTCAATATGGCTCAGAAGATCAGTCCTCTGTGGCCATCAAGTCCCACATTAAGGAACTAATTGAAAATGAGAATCCAACCAAGCCTCTGAGTGATAACAAGCTGGCTCAACTTCTAGAGGAGCGTGACATCACAGTGGCCAGAAGAACGGTGGCAAAATACCGAGAAGCACTGGGTATCCCCTCCTCTAGCGAGCGAAAAAAATTACACGCTTTGAGGCGTTAAGGCTAAAATGACAATAAATAAACTATATTGCTTGTAGCTGCTCAGATTGCTCCTAAAACGCGCCAGTTCAAGGC
>CAYOOU010000026.1:0-6382 GCA_964405635.1 uncultured Piscirickettsiaceae bacterium | reverse complement strand
GTTCAAGGCATAAAATGTGGGTTTACTCATGAAATGGCCATTTTCCAACGCAGAAATGGTGGGTTTTAGGGATAAGCTGAGTAGTTACAATAGAAATAACTCGATGAGTGGAAAATATGCAAAATTTTATAATTGCAGTGATTGAGGATGATCCTGTTCAGCTGGATACCCTATGCACGGCGCTTAAAGAACAAGGGTTCCAGCTGAAATGCTACACCTCTCGAGAGGAAGCAGAAGCGGGATTTGCTGAGCAACTGCCTGATTTAGTGGTTTCTGATATTATTCTTGGACAAGAGATGGACGGCGGATTTGATTTAGCTCGGACGCTAATGAACTATGAACGCCCCGTTCCCATTATCTTTTTATCCGAACGACAATCAGAATTTGATATCCACACCGGACATGCCTTAGGCGCCATTGATTACCTTCCCAAACCCATCTCACTATCGGTTCTGACTGCCAAAATCAAAAACCTACTGCGCTTTACGCAGCAAGGTAGCCAAAAAGTCGGCGGTAAGCTACCTCACCTGACATTTGCAGATGATCAACTCAAGGCTTATTGGCACGACCAACCTTTAGAACTGACTGCTACAGAATATGAGATGCTTAAACATTTTGCTGATGCGGGACCTGGGGCAGTAGTGACCTATCAAAAATTGCAAGAATCCACCCAAGGGGTAGTCGAACGAAACACCCTCAACACCCATATCTGCCGGATTCGTAATGCGTTTAAAAAGGTAACCCCCGACTTTAACCATATTCATAACTCCTACGGCAAAGGCTATTTTTGGCAGGATAAAACGAGCTAATAGTCTGTGATTAAGCCCAGATTCAAGCTCTCCATTCGAGCACGATTTTTTCTATTGCTGTTTTTATTAGGGTTGCTCCCCTTTATAGCCTATCGTTTCGCTATTGACCTCCATCGACTATTGCTTGAAAACCAAGCCACCATCCAACAACAAACCGTAGAAAACTTAGCCCTGATTTTAGAAAATCGTACCGATCTCTGGGCCATGCAGATCGAAAAAGGGGTGCCCAACCACCTGCCCCACCTTAACCTAGAAAACTCTGTGCTCTGGATTGTAAATGAGCTGGGGCAGACCAGCTATGTGGTGGGTAACCTACCTCGTAGAAAGATAGATCCCCCCTTCTCTCATGACCCTTTTGCATTTTTGGGTTATCTGTTTATTCAAACCTTTGCCAAACTGATGCCCTACAGTATCCCCTACCCCTACCCCCAAAGCAAAAATCCTGAAATCACACTAATGACCCAAGCCCTAAAGGGCATAACCTATCAGCAGTACCGACTGGACAGCAATCAAAAACCCATCACCCTAATGTCTGCTACCCCTTTAACGGTCAATAACCATATTATTGGAGCACTCATTCTAGAGCAAAGGCTAGGCACTCTATTTGGCCCAACCATGTTAAGGTTTTATCATCTCATCGGCCTCTCTACACTGATTTTTCTAATTGTCATATTTGGGCTTATTCTCTACACCGTCTCCCTCTCCAATCGCATTATTCGCCTAGATGCAGATGTAAATCGTGTTTTTCAGTTTGGAAAGAAGGGGTTGCAGCACTTTCCTGATGCAAAAAAAGAGATGGACTATGATGAAATCTCACAACTGAGACACCATATTTTTCAGATGCTGAGTCAATTGGAAGGCTATGAACGCTACTTAAAGCAGCTCCCTAAAATGTTGCGGCATGAGCTGCATAATCCGCTGAATCGTCTCAGTATGGCTCTTTCTCTGTTAGAAAAGTCCCACTCTCCTCAACAGTTGCAATATGCTCAAAGAGCGGTGGATCAGCTAAAAAAAATCATCAATAGCCTATCGGAAGCCTCCAGCATTGAAGAGAGCTTAGAGCAACAACCTCCAGAACCCTACCCCTTGGACGAAATGTTGCAAGTTTACTTTGAGAACCTAAAGGAAACGCCACTAGGTAAACATCTTCAAGTTCAATGCCAACTACCTCACCCCACAGAAGTGTTGGGCGATGGCTTTATGATGGAACAACTGTTAGATAAACTGATTAGCAATGCCATGGACTTTAAGGTGTCTGGCAGTCTGATTGAGATAAGCTGTCTGGTAGAAAACCAAGTGGAAATCACGGTTAAAAACAGAGGCCCCCTTATCCCAGAGGGTAATGAAAAACAGATTTTTGATGGCATGACCTCCATTCGTACCGTCAATCAAGACGAAGAGACCCACTTAGGACTGGGACTTTATATTGCTAAACTGATCGCAAAATATCATGGTGGAGAGATTGAAGCTTTTAACGAAGTGGCTGAGGAAATAGAGGGTAAAACAAACGAACAAGTAACAGGTCAAAAAATAGGGAAGGTGGTCTTTAAAATCACCCTCCCTTTAGCGAGTTAAGTCAACTAACAACCTATACCTGACCTTATATGCATCATGCAAAGTCTCTAAGTTTTAGCCATTTTAGTCGTGGACTTCACCTCGTGCAAATGGCTCTTTTAAGGTAAACGAGAAGTTAAATCTTTGATTTTACGAATCCAAGGTGAAATCCCAACTTCCTGCTTCAACTGGCGTGAACGATTGTCCGCTTCACTGCGTGTAGCATAACTTCCCTCAATCAACACATAGCGCACAACCTCTCCACGCTTTTGCGGAATGATTTTGGCACGTTCTAGTTTTTTCCGTTGCTTAAAGCGCTGTAACATGTTTTTATCCACCATGCTGGCCAGTTGCAAAGTGTAATTAAATAGGGGTTGCTCAGCGAGCCATTTGGTGTTCTCAGTATAGTGACCCGATGGAGTCTTGGGGGCTGCAGGTTGAGTGGCAGGTTTTACTAAAGTCACTACAGGTTCGTTAGGCTTTAAGGTTTTCTCTGCCTTGGGTTGTTTAGGCTCAACCACCTTTGGTTCATCAGCTTCCTTAACGCGTTTAGGCAGTTGATAGGGTTCTGACTTTGTAGGTACGCTTTGCTTAGGTTTACTGGGTAAGTCCACACCTTTTTCTGTGGCTATATAACGCAAAATCAAATCAAATTTACTGTCTAACCTCTTCTCTAAATATTGCGTATAAAGTGCAAACTTTTGATCCAGTAGATCTGCTGTGATCACCGTATCACCAGAGATTTTTAACTTTGGTAGTTCTACAGGGGCTACTGGTTGACTCTTTAATCTTTGAAGTTCAGCCTCTAGGCTATGAACTGTTTTCTCTAACTGTGCTACCTTTAATTTTAAATCATTAAAGCTTTTACCACTTCCACTGCCGCCTTGGCTAGACTGTAACTGCTTTACCTCTTTGGCAATCTCAATCATACTTTGTTTTTGAGATTGACTATTTTGGTCCAGCTGTTCAATAGACTCTTTTAAAGTGATATAAATCAGACCCATGACACCTAAAACAGTCAGTAGCAGAGTTAACATAATCACAACACCAAAAAAAGTAGATTTTTGACTGCTGGTTGAAACTGTTTGAGAAGTTTGTGATCCTTGCCCCACTTGACTCGCTTGTGCCTGTGTCTTAGTTCGACGGTTTATCATGGCTTGCTCCCCCTCATTATTCGATGCGGAATTGGCTATAGTACTACCCGCTGGCGCACTACGACGAGCAGGGTCACTTAAAATAGGCGCTGCATCATCAGGAATTACCTCTTGTGCTGCCTTTAAAAAATCATTTAAGCTTAATTCGGTATCATTATCAGAGTCAGCGGCTGCATCACGCGCATTTTGCTGCTTGGCCAGACGTGCTTCTTCTTCAATTTTACGCAGTAGCTCAGCCCGCTCTTTTTCCAGTTCTGAAATGGTTTGTGCCATAAGTTGCTTTCAATGCCAGATAATTTACAATAACTTGATTTTATCCGATTTGCACTAAAGTTGCAGTTAAATAAAGAGAGGGAATATGGACGACATTGGACAAGCACTTTTTATCACCTTAGGGCTACTGGTGACTTCTCTAGTTTTTGTAGGGCTAGCGATGTGGGGAATTTATAAATTTTTCTCTAACAACAGTAACTCAGATACTGATGAAACCCATGCAAAAGAATCGGATAACAAACTTAATGAATAACACCCTTCAAGTAAACCCAACGGGGAGACTCATCCGAACTTTCTGAAAATTTGACAAAAGTGCTGGTCTCCTCAAATATGCTTTCTTTAAGGAAGCACTGCTGATAGCTTTTGCCACTGCCACAAGGACACTTTTCACACATCTCTATATCTCTCATTCAAATGTTGATATTTTCAAGCGTTGAAACTGCTGCCATACCCGCCACAAGAGAAAAATGGCAGCCGTACTCAATCCAAACACAATACCTAGCCAAAAGCCGGCCACCCCAAGGGCTGGCAGAAACCAGTCGGTAAAAGCCAAGAGGTAGCCGCCACCCAATCCAATGATCCAGTAGCTAATAAAGGTCACTATCATGGTATAACTGGTTTTGCCCATGCCTCGTAAAATGCCCGCACTAGCCGCTTGCAACGCATCAGAGCCTTGATACAGTGCCGCAAAAATCAATAACAGTACCGCCAACTGTACCACCTCGGCATCAGAAGTGTAAAACGCCACCAGCTGATAACGAAACAAATAAGTCACCACAGCCAATAGCAAACCGATAATAAGTGAAGCCCCCAAGCCTGTAAGCAAAGTCACTTTCAATTGCTCAAGGTCTTTTTTGCCATAAGCATAAGCAGTGCGTACCGAAATAGCCATAGACAAACTCAAAGGCAGCATAAAAGCCATAGAGGTATAGGAGATGGCAACTTGATGACTGGCTAAAGCCAAGGTGCCCAATTTAGCCACAAATAGCGCAATAAAACTGAAGAGTCCAACTTCAAACAGCAGCGCTAAAGTATTCGGCACGCCAATGCTCAAAATGGCTTGGCTTCCCTGCCTCCAGCTTGGGCGAATTCTTGAAGCTTTGTGTAGAAAATGCCCCATCTCTGGGTGCCGCCAAACATAGATACTTGCCACTGCCAACATACTCCACATCACCAAACTGGTGGCAATGCCACAACCTGCAGCACCATACGCCTCTACCCAACCTGGCACCCCATAAATAAACAATGCATTTAAAGGAATATTCAGCAGCAGAGCAAAAAAACTGATATACATCGTGGGTAGCGTGTGTCCCAGCCCTTCCCAAAAAAAGCGCAACGCTTGATACAGCGCAACTCCCGGCAACCCCCAAGCGACATAGTTCAGATAATCTTCCGTGAGTTGATGTACCTCTGGCGTGAGTTGCAAAAAGCTCAAAATCCACTCAATTTTAACCAACAGCACCGCACACAAAATTCCCAAAGGCAGCGCCAACCAGAGGCCTTGTGCAAGGGCGGGCGCAATTTTTTCCTGCTGTTCACTGCCCAATAACTGCCCTATAATTGGCGTCATCGCCAATAAAATGCCGGTGCTAATCATAAACACGGGCAAAAAGATACTAGACCCCAGCCCAATTGCCGCCAGATCATTGCGCCCCACCCAGCCGGACATTAAAGTATCCAAAAATCCCAGTCCTGTCATAGCCAATTGAGCAAACAGAATTGGATAGGCTAATTTAATAAGCGTTGCAAACTCTTTTTTATAAGTCATTGAAAACACATGAATCCTTTGCACGAGTGAGACGCCATTTTTAGCTGTGTATTCATCTCGTGCAAAGGATTCAAGTTAAAATCGACGGCTCTCTGATGAATCATTGTCAGGCTTCTGTTTCCAGTACTCTTTTCCATAGAGGACTTCTTGCTCGCTTAAATCCTCTTCTTTTGCATCAGGTTCTGCAAACTCTATCTGACTGCGAAACAGTAAAATCACCACCATGCGTGCAAACCAATAGAAAAAGGCATAAACAATCACCGCAACAAACAGCGTCAAAGGCAAGGCCAATAATAGGTCGACCATTAACGCCTGACCATTCATCATCCGCCCCCCTAAGTCTTGTTCGACAAAGCTAAAATAGAGCCAACCCAAGGCTGCTCCCCAACCGGACAACCAAGTAAACCACAGCCCCCAACGGGGAAGAATGGCGTTTTTAAATAGACAAAACATGGCTCAAAATCCTTATATATTATATAAAGCGGACAAAATATAATCCCCACATACAAATCAAAATTACCACACCAAACATAAATGCTCTCATTCGATGTTGAACACGGTTAGAAGTTGTATGGATATAGCTATGGACATACCTTGAAAACACAAATGCCCAAGCAAGCACTACCTGGATTACCTCAACCTTGTTCGTAATAAATAGTAAAATAGAGAGTACATAAAAAAGAACTGGCAAAGCCAACAAGTTATCGTAGTTATGACTCACTTTTGCCAAGTAATCTGGAAGTTTCCCACCTCGATTAAGTTCGTAGTATCTAGGGAAGCGCTGATTAAATCGCTTGAGCTTCTGCGGGACTTTAAGGGGGCAG
>CAYOOU010000025.1:0-16538 GCA_964405635.1 uncultured Piscirickettsiaceae bacterium | reverse complement strand
TAAATTGACCGCAGAAACGGTTTACCGCATTGCCCTAAAGATTGAGTATCTGGGCACGAATTATTGTGGTTGGCAGTTTCAGCCTCACTGCACTTCGGTGCAAGGGCAGCTGCAGCAAGCCTTGAATCAAATTGCCAATGAGCCTATCGAGTTGGCCTGTGCAGGGCGAACCGATACCGGTGTCCATGCCATTGGGCAGATTGCCCACTTTGATACCCAGGCGGTGCGCCCTTTAAAGGCATGGATTCACGGGGTGAACACCCAACTGCCTAAAGATATTCGGGTGGTCTGGGCGCAACAGATGGCGGCTTTAAGTGCTGATCAGTTGGCGGCAGAGAAAGCGATGCCAGCGAAAGAGAGCGCTTTGTTCCATGCCCGTTTTTCCGCTGTAGCACGGCAGTATCGCTATGTGATTTATAATCGGGCGGTGCACTCTGCCGTTTTGGCAGATCGTGTGACTTGGGAAGCGTACCGCTTAGATGCGGAATTGATGCATCAGGCAGCCCAAGCACTGATTGGTGAGCAAGACTTCTCCTCTTTTCGAGCAGCAGCCTGTCAGGCGGAACATGCTCGGAGAGAAGTACAAAAAATTGCAGTGCAGCGGCAGGGAGATTTTGTGTTGGTGGACATTCAAGCCAATGCCTTCTTGCACCATATGGTACGAAATATTGTTGGCACCCTGCTAGAGGTAGGGCGTGGTCAGAGACCGATAGAGTGGGTAGCAGAGCTGTTGGCTCTGCAAGATCGCACCCAAGCGGGCATGACGGCTCCGGCCAGTGGACTCTATTTTGTGAATGCCCTCTATCCAGAGCAGTGGGGCATTCCGTTAACGCCATTAGATGAGGTGCTGTGGCAGTGCAATTAAACGCAAAACCGATGCGAACTCGAGTCAAAATTTGTGGCATTACCTCTATTGAGGATATGCAGAGAGCAGTCAATGCCGGTGCCGATGCCATTGGCTTGGTGTTTTATGAAAAAAGTCCCCGCAATGTGAGTTTGGCACAGGCCAAAGCCATTGTGCAGGCCATGCCTGCTTTTGTCACCAGTGTGGCGCTGTTTGTGGATGCCTCTCCTGCGTTTGTGCAGCAGGTGATTGAGGAAACTGGCGTAGATTTATTGCAGTTTCACGGTCAGGAGTCGGCAGCATTTTGTGAGGGCTTTGCGCGCCCCTATATTAAAGCGGTGCGTATGCAGGCAGACACCGACATAAACGCCTTGGCAGAGGTTTACGCTTCAGCACAAGGATTGTTGTTGGATACCTATAAAAAAGGGGTGCCAGGTGGAACAGGAGAGGCGTTTAACTGGCAGTGGATTACGCCAGAGACTAGAGGGGCGTTGTCCTTACCCATTATTTTGGCGGGTGGCTTAACCCCGGCCAATATTGCCGACGCCATTCAGACGGTTCAGCCTTGGGCGGTAGATGTCAGTGGTGGCGTTGAGGCCGCACCTAGAGAGAAGTCGGCAGAAAAAATCGCCCAATTTATGCACGCAGTGCATAAACAGAATTATAAGTAGAGGAATCTAAACCCAATGAAGATTGATTTTTCCCAATACCCCGATGAGAAGGGGCACTTTGGCATCTATGGCGGCGTGTTTGCCCCCGAAACCTTGATGGCTGCCATTGAGCAGCTTAAGGTGCAGTATGAGTCCATGAAAGATGATCCAGACTTTTTGGCAGAGTTGACTGCTGATTTTCAGGATTATGTTGGTCGCCCATCGCCCCTTTACTATGCCAAACGCTGGTCTGAGCATTTAGGGGGTGCCAAAATCTATCTCAAGCGGGAAGACCTGAATCATACAGGTGCGCATAAAATTAACAACACCATTGGTCAAGCACTGTTGGCAAAGCGGTTGGGCAAAACGCGAATTATTGCCGAAACGGGTGCGGGTCAACACGGTGTGGCCAGTGCAACGGTTGCTGCTCGCCTCGGCTTGGAGTGTGTAGTCTATATGGGGGCAGAAGATGTGCAACGCCAAGCCCCGAATGTGGCTCGAATGAAAATGTTGGGGGCAGAGGTCATTGCTGTAGAGTCCGGCACTCGTACCTTAAAAGATGCTTTGAATGAGGCGATGCGGGACTGGGTGACCAATGTGGATAACACTTTCTATATTATTGGCACAGTGGCCGGCCCACACCCTTATCCTGCAATGGTACGGGATTTCCAAGCGATTATTGGGCGTGAAGCAAAACAACAGATTCTGGAAAAAGAAGGGCGACTGCCTGATGCCTTAGTGGCGTGTGTGGGTGGCGGTTCCAATGCCATTGGCTTGTTCTATGACTTTTTGCAGGACGAACAGGTCAAAATCTTTGGCGTTGAGCCTGCAGGTCGTGGACTGGAGACAGGGGAACATGCCGCATCACTGTGTGCTGGAGAACCTGGGGTATTGCATGGCAACCGCACCTATCTTTTGCAAGATGAAAATGGTCAAATTTTGCCGACGCACTCTATCTCCGCTGGGCTAGATTACCCTGGTGTAGGGCCTGAACATGCTTGGTTAAAAGACACGGGTCGTGCTAAGTATGTGACGGTGACCGATGAAGAGGCGTTGCAAGGTTTTAGAGATTTGACCCGTTTTGAAGGCATTATCCCTGCTTTGGAGTCTAGTCATGCCTTGGCTTATGTCACCAAGTTGGCACCCACCATGAAGTCGGATGAAATTTTGATTGTCAATCTCTCGGGTCGTGGCGACAAAGATATGAATACCATTGCAAAGATAGAGGGGTTTGAATTTTAATGAATCGTCACCACTCATCTTATCCCCTGAAATCCGCCATTTCTGCGTTGGAAAATGGACATTTACCGATGTAAACTTACATTTTCCGCCTTGAACTGACGAATTTCAGGGGCAAGCTGAATGGTGACAAAATCCATTAAATAGAGACATTTATAATGAATATTGCAAAAAAACTGGCGGCTTTAAAGGCTGAGAACAGAACTGCTTTGATTCCCTATATTACGGCTGGCGATCCTAAACCAGAATGGACGGTGCCTTTAATGCACAAGTTGGTGGAGAGTGGGGCAGACATTATTGAGCTGGGCGTGCCTTTTTCTGATCCGATGGCAGATGGCCCCGTCATTCAAAAGGCGGTGGAGCGAGCTTTGGCGCACAATGTGAGCTTGAAACAGGTGCTGCAAATGGTGGCCGATTTTCGTCAAGATAACACCACCACCCCGGTTGTTTTAATGGGTTACTTAAACCCTGTGGAAGCCATGGGGTATGATAGTTTTGCCCGAGAAGCGGCAGCAGTTGAGGTGCAAGGGGCGCTAACTGTGGATATGCCACCGGAAGAGAGTGAGGCTTATTTGAAAGATATTCAGGGACAAGGTTTGGATGCCATTTTTCTGGTTTCCCCCACAACACCGGATAGCCGCTTGGATGCGGTGAATGAGAAGGGGAGTGGTTTTGTTTATTATGTCTCTCTCAAGGGTGTGACCGGCTCAAAAGATTTAGATGTGACAGATGTACAACAGCAGGTGAGCTGCTTGCGTAGCAAGGTCAATTTACCGGTGGGCATAGGCTTTGGGATTCGGGATGCCGAATCCGCTTACCAGATGGCTAAGGTGGGTGATGCCGTCATTGTCGGTTCTTCTTTGGTTTCCGTGATTGAAGAAAACAGCGATGCTGACTTTGAAACCCTGAGTGATAAGATTCAACAAAAGATGAAAATGTTCCGTAAAGCGATTGATAAAGCCGATACGGACCCTCAAACGCTTGGTTAGAAATTGGATAAAGCGTGCTGCCCCTTGTCTGCTAGGGGCTTGCAAAAAATCTTAGCTTCACCCATAGGTTAAGTGGGCATTTTTTGTGAGTCCATAGCGGGCAAGGGGTGGTGCGATTTGCCAATTTTCTAATTAAGTGTTTGAGGGGAACAGCAGGAGCGTAAAATGAACTGGTTTGAAAAAATATTGCCGAGTATTAAACAAGTGACTAATCGAAAGAAATCTGTCCCTGAAGGGTTGTGGACAAAATGTCCTAAGTGTGAAGCCACCCTTTATCGGGCAGAGGTGAAGCGCAACCAAGAAGTATGCCCAAAGTGTGACCACCATATGCGTATTGGTGCCAGAGATCGTTTGAATCACTTTTTAGATGAAGGGTCTCATGAAGAGCTGTTTGCCAATGTCAGCCCGGTGGATCGCTTAAAGTTTAAAGATTTAAAAACCTATAAAGCCCGTTTGGCACAAGCGCAAAAGGCCACGGGTGAGAAAGATGCCTTGATTGTGATGGCTGGAAAGATTGATGGTTTAGAGGTGGTCACTGGCGCTTTTGAGTTTAAGTTTATGGGCGGTTCGATGGGCTCAGTTGTGGGCGAAAAGTTTGTGCGTGCGGTGAATGAAGCCATTGCCCGCCAGTGCCCACTGATTGTATTTTCTGCCAGTGGGGGGGCACGGATGCAGGAGGCGCTGTTCTCTTTAATGCAGATGGCCAAAACCTCGGCGGCTTTAGGTCGCTTGCGAGCCAAAGGATTGCCCTTTATTTCGGTGATGACCGATCCGACGATGGGTGGCGTCTCCGCCAGTTTTGCAACCTTAGGGGATTTAAATATTGGTGAGCCGCAAGCGTTAATCGGCTTTGCTGGCCCTCGCGTGATTGAGCAGACGGTGCGTGAGAAACTGCCTGAAGGATTCCAGCGTAGCGAGTTCTTATTGGAGCATGGCGCTTTGGACCAGATTATTCACCGCCACAAGCTTAAGTCGGAGTTGGCCTCAATATGCCGGATGTTGCTGAAAAAACCAGCCGCCTAGCCAATAGAGATGAAAAAGCCCTCCTTGCAGCACGCCCTTAATGACTGGATTGATTGGCTGTTGCATTTGCATGCTACAGAAATTGACTTGGGCTTAGAGCGGGTGCGAGCGGTGGCTGAAAAAATGCAGCTGCTGCAACCGGCCAAAAAGGTCATTACCGTTGCCGGCACGAATGGCAAGGGCTCGAGTGTGGCGATGCTCTCTGCCATTTATAGTGCGGCTGGCTATCGAGTGGGGCGTTACACTTCGCCTCATCTGCTGCGTTTTAATGAGCGGATTCAAATTAACGGTTCGCCGGTGGCGGATCAAACTATTATTGAGGCTTTTGAGTCTATTGACCAAGCCCGTGCCGAGTTGGACATTAAACTCACCTATTTTGAGTTTTCTACCTTAGCGGCACTCTCTATCTTTAAGCAAGCAACACTTGACCTTGCCATTTTAGAAGTCGGGTTGGGGGGGCGTTTAGATGCGGTGAATATTGTGGACGCTGATGTGGCGCTGATTACCGCTATCGGCGTGGATCATATTGATTGGTTGGGCAGTGATCGAGACCAAATTGCACTGGAAAAGGCCGGCATTTTGCGTTGCGATCAATGGGCCGTTTGTTCTGATGCCAATCCTCCTCACACCTTGGAAGAATATGCCCAAAAAATTGGCACGCAACTGTTTCAACTGGGTAAAGATTTTCAAGTTCGTTTGGAAAGCGGAAAAAAGCCTCAAAATCCCCAGTCCTGCCAAGCAGAAATGGCTGAAAATGAGCAAAGTTTAGGGGCAGGGCTGGGGATTTTGGCAAAACACTGGGATTTTTTGGCATTAAATTCGTCTTTGCAGTCGTTTTGCAGTTTGCCTATGCCAGCTCTGGCAGGAGATTTTCAGTTGCAGAATGCAGCTGGGGTGTTGGCCGCTCTGCAAGGGTTAGAAAAAGTTTTTCCAGTTGCTCAAGCAGCCATTGAACAAGGATTGCAGCAGGTGAAACACCCTGGGCGACTGCAGTGGCTATCGGTGTCGTTGTCGGAACAGAAGCCGCAGTCGTGGCTGGTAGATGTGGCGCATAACCCGCAGTCAGCTGAGATGTTGGCGGACTATTTGCAGCAGCAAAATTTACGCTTTCCGCAAGCGGTGTTTTCGGTGCTGGCGGATAAAGAGGCGTTGCCAATGGTGAAATTGCTGACCCCTTTTATTGATACTTGGCATATTGCTCCATTAAATCAGCCACGATCAATGTCGTTGACTGAGTTGAAGAGTTTATTGCAGCAAGCGGGTGTGGCTGAGGCTCAAGTTGTGGCGCATAAGACGCTTGGGCAGGCGGTTCGGCAGTGTGTTCAGGTTGCGGAAGCGACCACTTTGGCTTGGGGCTCTTTTTTTACTGTAGCCCCGGTGTTAGCAGAATTGGAACGGTTACAGTTTAGCCCTTGAGGGACTCATGGCAGAGCAAAAGAAAGAAATTGATAAAAAAGAGGCTAAAGCCGTGGCAGAGGGGGCAAAGGCGTCTAAGAAGATATTGGCAGAAGACTTGGACACTGTAGAACGACACCGGTTACTTGGCGCGACCATTTGGTTTGCGGTGTTGATTTGGTTATTGCCTAAGTGGTATGCAAAGCCTGTGAACTTTCAGCCTGAGTTGCCAAGCAATGATGCAGCTTCGGTTGCTTCTATTGAGCAAAAGCCGATTGCAGATAAGGTTTATCGCTTGCCAAATAGGCAAGTGCAAAACATAGAAGACCCTGATGCGAGAACGGCTAAGCCGGAAAAGCCAAAAGCGGTCGCCACAGAACCTGAACAGAATAAAGTGGCACTTTCTGATGCGGGAGAAGCCTTGATTGCTGATGACTTGATGGTCGCTAAGGGGTGGTTTGTGCGGCTGGCAGCGTTTAAAAAAATGGCCACTGCTAATGAACTATTGGGCAAACTTGATGAGGCGGGCTTTGAGGGTTATGTGAAACCTATACAAAATGGACAATTTTTTATCGTTGTGATAGGTCCTTATACCTCTAAACAGGAGGCTTTGGAGATTAAACAAGAGGTGGATCCTCGCTATCATGTTAAAGCTTTGGTTTTTCATCGATAGAGTGATGTAGCTTTGGGTTAAAATATCTTTTTAATTTTTCGTGAGTAAACGCTATGTGTGGAATCGTTGGCATTGTTTCAACTTCAACCCCTGTTAATCAGGAAATTTATGATGCTTTGACCATTTTGCAGCATCGCGGTCAAGATGCTGCAGGGATTGTGACCTGCCAAAATGGTCGCTTTTATCAACGCAAGGATAATGGGTTGGTGAAAGATGTGTTCCGCACACGGCACATGCGGGATCTAGTGGGGAATATGGGAATTGGTCATGTGCGTTATCCAACGGCGGGTTCCTCTTCCAGTGCTGAAGCACAACCTTTTTATGTGAACTCTCCTTATGGAATTGCCATGGGGCACAATGGTAATTTGACCAATTCGGAGAAGCTGCGCAATGAGCTTTATGCTCAAGATTTGCGTCACCTGAATACAAGCTCTGACTCCGAAGTATTGCTCAATGTGTTTGCCCATGAGTTGATGCAGCAGAAAAAGCTTGAAGTCACCCCAGAGGATATTTTTAAGGCGATTCGTGGCGTGCATAAGCGAGTGCGTGGCGGGTATGCCACGGTGGGTATGATGCCTAATTTAGGGGTGTTTGCCTTTAGAGATCCTTATGCACTGCGGCCTGTCGTGGTGGGCAAGCGAGAAACAAAAAATGGCACCGACTATATGGTGGCCTCAGAGAGTGTGGCACTGGATGCTTTAGGTTTTGAACTGATTCGGGATATTCGCCCTGGGGAAGCGGTGGTGATTACCGAAGCAGGTGAGATCTATTTTGAGCAGTGTCATGATTCCCCGCAATATTCTCCTTGTATCTTTGAGTTTGTCTACTTTGCCCGTCCTGATTCCATGATTGATGATATTTCGGTGTATAAGTCCCGCTTACGAATGGGAGTGATGTTGGCAAAGAAGATTCAGCGGGAGTGGGCAGACATTGCCGATGAGATTGATGTGGTGATGCCGATTCCTGACACCAGTCGTACCTCTGCCTTGGAGATGGCTGAGATTTTGGGTAAATCTTATCGTGAAGGCTTTATTAAAAACCGTTATATTGGCCGCACCTTTATTATGCCTGGGCAGAAGTTGCGGAAAAAGTCAGTGCGGCAGAAACTGAACCCCATTCGCCTAGAGTTTGAAGGCAAAAATGTATTATTGGTCGATGACTCCATTGTTCGAGGCACCACCTCGGGTGAGATTGTGAAAATGGCGCGCGACATGGGGGCGAAAAAGGTCTATTTTGCCTCTGCCGCCCCTGCGGTGCGTTATCCCTATGTGTATGGCATTGATATGCCTAGTGCTTCAGAGCTGGTGGCCAATGGTCGCACCACGGATGAAGTGGCAGAATTTATTGGTGCTGATCGCCTAATCTATCAAGATTTGGACGATCTAATAGAGGCTGTAGGTGTGGGGAATAGAGAGATTACCTGTTTTGACACTTCATGTTTTAGTGGAGAGTATGTGACAGGAGACATTACCGAAGATTACCTGCTTTCCATTGATGAAAACAGAAATGATGCGGCTAAAGAAAAGCAGGCTCAGTCTGTGCCTGAAACCGTGGGGCTGCACAATGAAAGCGGGCAGGAGGCATAATGGCACATTCAGAATTTGAGCAGTCGTTTGATTTAGAAACCTTGGCCATTCGGGCAGGGTATCAGATGACACCAGAGCAGGAGAATAGTGAAGCCATTTTCCCGACCTCCAGCTTTCGTTATGAGTCAGCTCAGCAGGCGGCCGACCGTTTTAGTGGTGCCGAAAAGGGTAATATCTACTCCCGTTTTACCAACCCTACCGTTCGCACTTTTGAACAACGGTTGGCCGCTTTGGAAGGGGGTGAGGTCTGCGTAGGCACAGGTTCAGGTATGGCGGCGATTTTATCCACTTTTATGGGGCTGTTGCAGGCGGGAGATCACATTGTCTCTTCTCGTAGCATCTTTGGCACCACTAAGGTGTTGTTTACTAAGTATTTGATGAAGTTCGGCATTGAGGTCACCTTTGTTTCGCAAACCGATTTGAGTGAATGGCAGGCAGCGATTCAACCGAATACGAAAGCGCTGTTTTTAGAAACACCCTCTAACCCGATGACGGAAATTGCAGACCTTTCAGCATTGGCAGAGTTGGCGCATGAGAATGAAGCTTTGCTCGTAGTGGATAACTGCTTCTGCACCCCTATTTTACAACGCCCACTAGAATTTGGCGCTGATATTGTCATTCATTCAGCCACGAAATTTATTGATGGTCAAGGCCGAGCCATTGGGGGAGCAGTAGTAGGTTCTGAGGCTTTGGTGGAAGAACATGTGCGAGGCTTCATGCGTACCGCAGGTCCTTCTATGAGTCCCTTTAATGCTTGGATTTTCTTAAAAGGGCTGGAGACGCTGCCTTTAAGAATGAAGGCACACAGTGAAAATGCTTATGAACTGGCTCAATGGTTGCAACAGCAGCCGGTGGTGGAGCAGGTGTTTTATCCCGGCTTAGTTTCTCACCCTCAATATGAACTGGGGCAGAAACAAATGTCTGCCGGCGGGGGATTGGTGTCCTTTACGATTAAAGGGGGCAAAGAGGCGGCCTGGAAAGTGGTGGATGCCACGCAGTTGATGTCCATTACCGCTAACTTGGGAGATGTGAAAACCAGCATCACCCATCCTGCCACTACCACGCACAGCCGTGTTCCTCCTGAAGAGCGCGAGGTCGCAGGCATCACCGATAATCTATTGCGGATTTCTGTTGGTCTAGAATCTTTAGAGGATCTAAAGCAAGATTTGCAGAGAGGGTTTGAGCTATTGAAATAGCCTCATTTTAAGGAGGTGCTGATTAATAAACTCTATAAGGGCAGCGGCACGACACTGTGCTTTGAGCGCTCCAGTCTGTGAATCCGTAGGGCTCATAGGCGGGCAAGCCAAAACTCGCTACGCTCAAACAGTTGGCTTGCTTTTCCGCCTATTTCGCCAACGGCTTCTACAGCCTTCCGCGAGCAAAGCACAGTATCGTACCGCTACCCTTTTCTAACCAAAAGTGTTTAAGGAAATGACTCAGGTTAAAGAGCCTGAGTCGTTATAGAGCTAAAAAGTAGGGTAGGATTAGGGAGTTTGGCAATTTTTGCTATTTTTGTACTACTTTCTAGGCAGTTCCAGTTCTGGCTTTTCCGCTTCTCGATAGAGTACAACGGTTTTACCAATGGCTTGCACCAAAGCGGCACCAGTGTGTTTGAGTAGATATTCAATAATTTCTTTACGGTCTTCTCGGTCGCCGGCGGCAATTTTTACTTTGAGCAGTTCGTGATGCTCTAAAGAGCTGTCGAGCTCTGCCATAAGGGATTCGGTAATGCCATTATTACCAATGGTTACCACTGGATTCAGACCGTGGGCGATGCCCCTAAGATATTTAATTTGTGTTTGTGTAAGTTTCTTTGACATTTTGCTTCTCCGTTAAAAGCGGTATTTTATAGGAAAAACAGTTTATAAGTATGGCTAAGTCTAAACCAAAATCTTCCAAGTCCAAATCCAGCTCCGCTTGGTTAAAAGAGCACTTTGATGATTACTATGTAAATAAGGCTAAGCAAGAGGGCTGGCGTTCTCGTGCCGTCTATAAATTGCAGGAGATTGATGAGAAGGATCAATTGTTCAAGCTTGGTATGACGGTCGTGGATTTGGGGGCTGCTCCAGGCGGCTGGTCGCAATGGACGACACATAAGGTAGGCGATTCAGGCCATGTGTTTGCCTTGGATATTCTGCCTGTTGAACCCTTTGCAGGGGTGACCTTTATTCAGGGGGATTTTCGAGAGGATGCGGTCTATCAAAACCTGTTAGATCAACTGGCAGGTCGAGAGGTCGATGTGGTCATATCGGATATGGCACCCAATATGAGTGGCAATAAGGGGGTGGATATTCCTCGAGCGATGTATTTGGTGGAGTTGGCGGTGGAGCTAGCGGATCAGGTACTGCGTCCAGGAGGCGATCTGCTGATGAAGGTATTTCAGGGGGAAGGGTATGAAACCCTTTTACAGGATTTGCGGAGTAAATATCATAAAGTGATTACTCGCAAACCCAAGGCTTCTCGGCCACGCAGTAAGGAGATTTATCTTTTGGCTCGTGGAAAAATATGAGCCTTGTGCAGAGTCGTGCCGCTGTCCTTACAGAATTTAATTAATCAGCACTTCCCTAAGGGTAGATAAGTTTTCTCAATTAATTATAAATATAATTTATCAAGTTTTGTGGTAAAGTAATTCGATTCGGAATAGAGACAAATTTTAGGAAGAAACCAGCTTTATGAAAAATGATATGTTGAAAAATATCTTAATCTGGACTGTGGTGGCCACTATTATGTTGAGCATTTTCAACCACTTTGGCCAACAACAGATGGCGAGTTCGAGCCGTTTGGACTATTCGGAGTTTATAGACAAGGTTCACAAGGGGCAGGTCAGTGCAGTCTTAATTGAAGGTGCGACCATTAAAGGGGTCTTTAAAGATGGGCGTGCCTTTGTCACCTATAACCCGGGTGATCCTGGTTTGATGGGGGATTTGCTGGATTACAAAGTGAAGATTAAAGCGCGTCCACCTGAGCAACAGAGTGTGTTGATGCAGATCTTTATTTCATGGTTTCCAATGCTACTCCTCATTGCAGTATGGATATTCTTTATGCGTTCTGCCGCAGGTGGCGGAATGGGCGGCAAGGGTGGGCCGCTCTCCTTTGGTAAAAGCAAAGCAAAAATGCTAACCGCTGACGAAGTAAAAGTAACTTTTGAAGATGTGGCTGGAGCGGATGAAGCCAAAGAGGAAGTGGAAGAGATTGTAGACTTCCTAAAGGATCCAGAAAAGTATCGTAATCTTGGCGGGAATATTCCTAAAGGGGTTTTATTGGTCGGTCCTCCTGGAACGGGTAAAACCCTTCTAGCTAAAGCGATTGCCGGTGAAGCGGGCGTACCTTTCTTTAGTATTTCAGGTTCAGACTTTGTAGAGATGTTTGTGGGGGTTGGTGCCTCTCGCGTAAGAGACCTATTTGAACAAGCAAAAGCCCATGCGCCCTGTATTATCTTTATTGATGAGATTGATGCCGTAGGCCGTAAGCGCGGCAGCGGCATGGGGGGGGGTAATGATGAGCGAGAGCAGACATTGAACCAGCTGCTGGTAGAGATGGACGGTTTTGAAGGTACTGAAGGCGTGATCGTAATTGCTGCGACTAACCGCGCAGATGTATTGGATCCAGCACTCTTGCGTCCAGGTCGCTTTGATCGTCAAGTGACAGTAGGTTTGCCTGATGTACGGGGTCGTGAGCAGATTTTGAAGGTGCATATGCGCAAGGTGCCGGTGGCAGATGATGTCAACCCTTCTTTGATTGCGCGTGGAACGCCTGGATTCTCGGGTGCAGATTTGGCCAATTTGGTGAATGAAGCTGCCTTAATGGCTGCTCGAGAAAATGCCAAGATGGTGACGATGAAGCACTTTGAAAAGGCAAAAGATAAGATTTTAATGGGTGTGGAACGCAAGAGCATGGTGATGAATGAGAGCGAGAGGCGCCTTACCGCATACCATGAAGCGGGTCATGCCATTGTCGGGTGGGTGGTGCCAGAGCATGATCCAGTTTATAAGGTGAGCATTATGCCGCGTGGCCGTGCCTTAGGTGTGACCATGTATTTGCCTGAAGAGGACTCTTATAGTTATAGCAAATGTAAGCTGGAGAGCCAGCTGTCCAGTCTGTATGGTGGGCGTGTGGCTGAAGAGATGATCTTTGGTCCAGATGCGGTCACCACGGGGGCCAGTAATGATATTGAGCGTGCAACGCAGATTGCTCGTAACATGGTGACCAAGTGGGGCTTGTCTGATAAATTAGGCCCAATCTTGTATGAAGAGGATGATGACAGTGGCTTTATGATGCCTAGCAAGAGCAACCTAGTTTCAGATGAGTTGGCTCAGCAGATTGATGAGGAGATTCGTGCTATTATTGATCGTAACTATCAGCGTACAGAGAAGATCCTAAAAGAGAATGAGGATAAGCTTCATGCGATGGCGGATGCTTTGATGGAGTTTGAGACCATTGATCGAGATCAGGTTGAGCGGATTATGAAGGGTGAGCCGGCAGGTAAGCCCAAAGATTGGGTAGAAGAAGATAAGCCTTCAAAACCGGAAACCTCGAACAAATCTCAAGAAGAATCTAGTGCAGCAGATGCTGAAAATGCAGAGGAAGACGCAAAGGTGACTTTGAGTGATGAGGCAAAAGCAGCCGAAAACGGTTCGTCCGGTTGGAAAGATCAACCGCAAGAGGATAAGGATTCTAAGTAATCTTTAAACGGATGTTTTATTAGCCCCCACTAGATTGGGGGTTTTTTATGGAAAAAATAAAGATGAGTCGATGGCAGCAATTTTTAGAGGGCGTTGCACTAGAGTCTCCTTTGGTTATGGGGATTTTGAATGTTACGCCAGACTCTTTTTCAGATGGTGGTCAATTTCAGCAGTTGGAAGCGGCTAAAAAGCAGGCAGAGCAGATGCTGGCATCAGGCGCTGATATCATTGATGTGGGAGGAGAGTCCACACGCCCGGGAGCCAAACCAGTCTCTTTACAAGAGGAGTTGGATCGGGTATTGCCAGTGATAGAGCTATTAAAAAAAGAGCTAGGCGCAGTGGTGTCTGTGGATACCTATAAACCTGAAGTGATGCAGGCAGCGATTGCTTTGGGTGTGGATATGGTGAATGACGTGAATGCTCTGCAGGCAGAAGGGGCGGTAGATTTGGTGGTCGAACACCAAATGCCTGTCTGTTTAATGCATAAGCAGGGCACGCCAGAGCAGATGCAACACTCGCCACAGTATGTATCAGTTGTAGATGAGGTGATTGCGTTTTTACAACAGCGCGCAGAAGTCTGTGAGCAAGCAGGACTGGGAAAATCGAAGATTATTTTGGATCCTGGGTTTGGCTTTGGTAAAACCTTTGCGCATAATATAGAATTGTTTGAGTCATTAGATCAATTGATAATGTTAAAATACCCAGTATTAGTTGGCGTTTCTCGGAAAAGTATGATTGGCCATTTAATGGGGAATGCTCCGCTTGAAGCGCGTATGTTGGGTAGTGTGACCGCTGCAGTCATCGCCGCCTTAAAAGGGGCGCAACTGTTACGCGTACATGATGTTAAAGAGACTAAGCAGGCTTTGGATGTGGCTTTGACGCTGGTGTGAGTGAGTTAAAATAAATGACAAAAAAATATTTTGGTACAGATGGGATTCGAGACCGTGTGGGTTGTGGCCTCATTCGTCCCGACCATGTCCTTAAACTGGGTTGGGCAACAGGTAAGGTGTTAAAGGATCATGGAGAATCTAAGGTTCTAATAGGTAAGGATACTCGGATCTCAGGCTATATGTTTGAGTCTGCATTAGAAGCAGGCTTAATTTCTGCTGGTATTGATGTCTTTCTGTTAGGGCCAATGCCAACGCCTGCAGTTGCCTACTTAACTCAAACTTTTCATGCAAATGCTGGAATTGTGATCAGTGCATCACATAACCCACACTGTGATAATGGGATAAAGTTTTTTGGAGCTTTGGGTCAAAAGATTAGTGATGCCATTGAAGAAGAGATTGAAGCGGCTTATGACTCAGAGATTGACACCGTTCCCTCTGAACAGCTTGGAAAAGCTCGGCGGATTGAAGATGCTTCAGGGCGTTATATTGAATTTTGCAAAAGTACCTATCGCGCACCAGAGAAGATGGAAGGCTTAAAAGTTGTTCTGGATTGTGCCAATGGTGCTACTTATCACATTGCCCCCCATGTTTTTGAAGAGTTGGGTGCAGAGGTGATTGTGATTTGTGATCAGCCTGATGGTTTGAATATCAACCAAGGCTGTGGGGCAACGAATTTAACCGCGGTTAAGCGGGCTGTGATTCAGCATAATGCGGATATGGGAATCGCTTTTGATGGCGATGGTGATCGGGTGATGATGGTGGACCGTTTTGGTCGTGAGGTCGATGGTGACTTGATTCTGTTTATTTTGGCTGACCATTATGCACAACAAGGTTCCGGTGTGGTGGGAACAGTGATGTCCAATTTAGGATTGGAAAATGCACTAAAGCGGCGGGGTATTCCTTTTGAGCGTGCGCAGGTTGGGGATCGTTATGTGATGAAGCGGTTGGCGCAAAAAGGATGGTTGCTAGGTGCTGAGCCTTCGGGTCATGTCCTTTGTATGGATAAGCATTCGACAGGGGATGGCATTATTGCTGCCCTACAGGTAATTGCGCAGATCAAACGAAGCGGTCAGTCATTAGAAAAATATGTAGATAGCTTTGAGCGTTACCCTCAGATCTTAAAAAATGTACCCATCCAAGAGCGTAAACCTTTGACAGACTCTCAAAAATTACAACAAGAGATTGCCGCTGTTGAAGCTTTGTTGGGAGGGTCGGGACGCACTTTAATTAGAGCCTCTGGAACAGAGCCTATCATTCGTGTAATGGTGGAGGGAGAGGATTTAGGTTTAGTTGAAAAGTGTGTTCAACAGTTGGTTGATGTAGTTGAATCAGAATTTTAATAAAATTGTCAAGATTGTAATTTAAAAAATTAAAAGCTAATATAAGTAAGATTTGATATGGAGAGTGCAAATGAGTAATGCAAGAAAGCCATTTGTGGCGGGTAACTGGAAAATGCATGGCGATAAAGCCAGTATTTTGTCATTGATGACCGGCTTGAAAGAGAAGATTGGAAGCGTAAGCGGTGTTGATGTAGCAGTTTGTCCTCCTGCTTTGTATATTGACTATGTGTCTAAGGTTAATGGCAATGCACTCTCCATTGGTGCACAAAATATGTCCGTAGAAGCACATCAAGGTGCTTTTACCGGTGAAGTCTCTAGCACCATGCTCAAAGATTTTGGGTGTGAATATGTTATTTTGGGGCACTCTGAGCGCCGTGCTCTGTTTGGTGAAACCGATGCAGAGATTGCCAAAAAAGTTGCTGTTGCACTAGAAGCAGGCTTGACGCCTATTTTGTGTGTGGGTGAGTTATTAGAAGAACGAGAAGCTGGTCAAGCAGAAGCGGTAATTGGTACTCAGCTAGATGCAGTGCTGAATGAAGTAGGGATTGACCAGTTTGATAAGGTGGTTATTGCTTATGAACCCGTTTGGGCAATTGGTACGGGTAAAACCGCTACGCCAGAACAGGCGCAGGAGATTCATGCTTTTATTCGTGGACGCCTAGCAGCCTTAAATTCAGAAGTGGCTGAAAAGGTGGTTATTCAGTATGGTGGCAGTGTAAAGCCAAACAATGCCAAGGAATTATTTAGTCAGCCAGATATTGATGGCGGTTTAATTGGTGGCGCATCCTTAAATGCGGATGATTTTATTGCTATTTGTAAAGCAGCAGAGGTTTAAATGTTTTCTATCGTATTAGCGATTCACCTGTTTACAGCCTTTATCCTAATTGTGTTGGTGTTGATCCAGCAGGGGAAAGGGGCAGATGCAGGTGCGAACTTTGGTGGCGGAAGCTCTCAGTCGGTATTTGGTAGCAGTGGCTCAGGAGGGTTTTTGCTAAGAGTGACTGCTGTTGTCGCAACCCTGTTTTTTATTACAAGTTTAACCCTTGCTTATTTAGGGGCGAAACAGTCCAAAGGGTATCAGAGTGTGACTCAAAAGGTTGTCACTCAACCAGTGGAACAGACTAATGTGCCACCCGCACCGATTGTTCCAAAGTAGTACAGTTAAAAGATTTGCCGATGTGGTGGAATTGGTAGACACGCTATCTTGAGGGGGTAGTGGCGTAAGCC
>CAYOOU010000024.1:13796-16800 GCA_964405635.1 uncultured Piscirickettsiaceae bacterium | reverse complement strand
GGGGGCAGATTCTAGGCGGGCTTTGCAGGCAATGGCCAGCCCTTGTCAAAAAGCCTAACGACGAAGTTGCCCCCTTAAAGCCCCGCCCAAAGGGGGCTAAGCCAAACTCCCAGCCTCTGCGTTATCTTTTCTTGCCGTATCGACATACGCCTGCGAAAAGGTGCCTTGATGCTGGAAATTTGGCTTGCCCAGAATCCAAGCGATTTAATCAGTACTTCCTTAGTTTTGCAAAGGTTTTTCTGTTTTTAGAAAAGTGTGTATGAGCGAATATTTAACAGTAAAGCGAAAACCTATTCATCCGCTTCCCAGTCATTTGGCAGATCAGATTGCTGCGGGAGAGGTGGTGGAGCGCCCCGCTTCAGTCGTCAAGGAGTTGCTGGAAAATGCCTTGGATTCTGGTGCCACTTCGATTGAAATTGAGATTGAAGCCGGCGGACAGAAAAAGATTCAAGTCAAGGATAACGGCTGCGGCATACCCAAAGATGAGTTGCCCTTGGCTGTGAGTCGTCACGCCACCAGCAAAATTCAAACCTTAGAGGATTTGGCGGCAGTGAGCTCTCTAGGGTTTCGTGGAGAAGCCTTGGCCAGTATCAGTTCGGTTTCCCGTTTTACCCTTACGAGTCGCACAGAAGATTCTGATGCGGCTTGGCAGTTGCAAGGAGAGGGCGGTCAGTGGCAAGAAGTACAACCTACAGCCGCACCTGTTGGCACGACGGTGACGGTACAGGATCTCTTTTTTAACACTCCAGCTCGAAAAAAGTTTTTAAAGAGTGAGCGGGCGGAGTTTATGCAAATTGACCAGCTGGTCAAGCGAGTGATGCTGAGCCGTCCCGAAGTGAGCTTTAAGTTGATGCATAATGGTCGGATTGTGCGGCATCTGCCAGTGGCAAGCAGTGAGTTACTGAAGGAAAAGCGACTGGCTCAACTGCTTTCCCAGCCCTTTGTGGAGCAGAGCTTGAAAGTGGCCTTTACGACACAAGATATTAAGCTAACCGGTTGGGTGGGACTGCCCACCTTTAACCGTCGCCAAGGAGATATGCAGTATCTGTTTGTCAATGGTCGCATTGTACGAGACCGCTTATTGAGTTATGCCGTCAAACAAGCCTATGCGGATGTGCTCTACCACGGTCGTCACCCGGCCTATGTTCTGTTTTTGCAAGTTCCTCCTGAGCTGGTCGATGTCAATGTACACCCAGCCAAATATGAGGTGAGATTCGCCAATGGCAGCTGGGTGTATGATTTCGCCCGTCGCTCGGTACGAGAGGCGGTCACGCAACCTTTAGGCAAAACTGAACAGAGCCCCCACAATGAGATTAGAAAGGAAGACTCAGGGTCAGGACTGGGAGTTTTGGAAAAAAGCCTAGAAAAAAAACCTGTACATTCACCAGGTTTAAATCAAAAGCCTTTTTCAAATATCTTTTCTCAGGCAGATATGCAGTTTCAAGCTCCGCCTGATCAAACGAGCCCAGGCCTTTTGGTTCGTGAGCCAATGGAAGCCTATTCAGCAACTGATTCAGCAGCTCAAAATTTAGTGCAAAGCTTCCAAAATTCCCAGTCTTGCGATACAGGTTTAACAGAAAGCTCTCCTTCAGTAGGCTTTTTAGGGTTTGCCAAAATGCAGTTACATGGCATTTTTATTTTGGCGGAAAACCAGCAGGGTTTAGTGCTGGTGGATATGCACGCTGCTCATGAACGGGTGGTGTATGAGCGATTTAAGCAGCAGTGGCAGTCTCAGCGAATGGTGAGTCAGCCGCTACTGGTGCCAATGAGTGTGGCCGTAACTGAAGAGGCGGTGCAAACCTTGGAAGCACATCAGTCCCTATTTTTAGAGTTGGGGTTTGAAATTGAGCCCTTGGGGGCACAGCACCTCAAGGTAATGGCGGTGCCCGCTCTGTTGGCAAAATCTCAAGTACCTAAGCTGATTGAGGATATGTTGGCAGATTTGGCAGAGCTAGGTAAAAGTGAAGTGGTAGAGGAGAAGATTAATGCAATCCTTTCTACAATGGCTTGCCATGGTTCAGTGCGGGCAAACCGCCAGTTGAGCATTGAAGAGATGAATGCACTGCTTAGAGAGATGGAGCAAACCCCTGCCTCTAACCAGTGTAACCACGGACGCCCTACCTGGGTGCAACTGACGATAGAGCAGCTTGATGGGCTGTTTATGCGAGGACAATAGCATGGATTTAGGCAAGTTTGCCGACAAACTAAGGGAAAACAAACAGGTTATCACCCTAATGGGACCCACCGCATCGGGTAAGAGTGCGCTCTCAATGGCGTTAGCTGAGCAAAGCAGTGTGCCAGTGGAGATTGTCAGTGTGGACTCTGCTTTGATTTATCGAGATATGAATATTGGCACCGCCAAGCCCTCAGCAGAAGAGCAGCAGCTAGTACCTCATCACTTGATCGATATTCTCTCACCAGAGCAGAGCTATTCTGCAGCCGATTTTGTGGCCGATGTTAAGGCAAAGGTGGCGGAGATTTTTCAAAGAGGTCATTTACCAATATTGGTAGGGGGCACCATGATGTATTTTAACGCGCTGCAAAAAGGTCTGTCAGACCTGCCTGAGGCGGACGAGAATATTCGTCAAAAGTGGCTGAGTGTCTGGGAAACATCTCCTGAGGAGCTGCATCAAAAGTTGCAAGAAATTGACCCTGTGGCGGCTCAACGCATCCACCCCAATGACCCTCAACGGTTGGTACGGGCATTAGAAGTGTATGAGGTGAGCGGTAAACCTTTAACCGAGTTACAACAGGCAGGTGTGCAGCCATTGACTGAGTTTAAGCTAATCAAGTTTGCACTTTTGCCCGAAGAGAGAAGCCGTCTGCATCAGCAGATAGAAAAGCGCTTTATGCAGATGGTGGAAGCGGGATTACTGGAAGAGGTGAAAGCCCTGCAGGCAAAATACCCAGACCTTCATTCCGACCTTCCCAGTATCCGTAGTGTGGGCTATCGCCAAGCTTGGAGCTACCTTGCCGGAGAGTATGACAAAGAAACCTTTTACCA
>CAYOOU010000024.1:12359-13696 GCA_964405635.1 uncultured Piscirickettsiaceae bacterium | reverse complement strand
AGGAAAGTAGAAGATGCAAATCATATATTGATATGGTATTCTAACGGCGTTCTATTCTAAAAATAAAAAAGTAAAAAGATCATTGAGGATCTGTATGGAGACCACGACTAAAATGGCTAAGGCAATTCCTATTCAAGACCCCTATTTGAACGCTCTACGTAAAGAGCGGATCAGTGTTTCAATTTATTTGGTTAATGGTGTTAAGTTGCAAGGGCGCATTGACTCTTTTGACCAGTTTGTAGTACTGTTGCGTAGTAATGTAACTCAAATGGTGTATAAACACGCTATTTCTACGATTGTGCCAGCCAGTGATCCCAAAGAGTATCAGCACCCGGGTGAAGTGATTGCACAAACTGCAGAATAGGAAGGTTTAGTTGGCTGGTGAAATAAGCCAGCAGCATATTAAGAAAGCATAAATCCTATTTGGGTTTGTGCTTTTTGTATTTTTAGGGTACTAGAGAGCTTTGTATGAATGAGACGCGAGTTAAAAATGATATAAAACCTGTCTAATCAAGGCGGAAAATGCAGGCAATAGCGAGCTATTGCCAAGTTTCTCAACGCAGAGTAGGCAAGTTTTAGCCATTTTTATCCGTGAACTCATCTCGTGCAAAGCTCTCTAAAATTTAGGAGCAAAATTCTTTGTCAATGGAGTTGTTTGGCCGCTTAGAACATAAGTCTTTAGATCGGGCGGTATTGGTGCATGTGGACTTTCAGCAAGAAGCTGATCGAGAGGAGTTGGATGAGTTTATTGAGTTGGTGAACTCAGCTGGCGCAGAGGTATGTGAACTGATTACCACCAAGCGACAGGTGGCTGACGCCAAATACTTTGTGGGCAAAGGGAAAGCAGAAGAAATTCAACAGGCTGTAGCTGCTCATGAAGCCGATGTAGTGATTGTGAATCATGCCCTTTCTCCCGCACAAGAACGAAATTTAGAAAAATTGGTTGAGTGCCGTGTACTGGACCGAGTCGGGTTGATTTTAGATATTTTTGCCCAGCGTGCCCGTTCGCATGAGGGGAAAATGCAGGTAGAGTTGGCGCAGTTGCGACATATGTCTACCCGTTTGGTAAGAGGTTGGACGCACCTAGATAAGCAAAAAGGTGGCGTTGGTATGCGTGGGCCTGGTGAGACGCAATTAGAGTCGGATAAACGACTTATTCAGCAAAGAATCAAGGCCTTAGAGTCACGAATTGATAAAGCACGACAACAAAGAAATCTAGGGCGACGCAGTCGTAAAAAGTCTGAAACGCCTACGGTGACCATTGTGGGTTACACCAATGCGGGAAAATCAACGCTGTTTAATCAGCTGACTGCAGCAGATGTTTATGCTGAGGATCG
>CAYOOU010000024.1:9734-12259 GCA_964405635.1 uncultured Piscirickettsiaceae bacterium | reverse complement strand
CTTTTGGTGATGAATAAAATTGATGCCTTGAAGCCACCAAAACCCCCAGTCCTGGAGCGAGATGAAGAGGGGATGCCTAAACGTGTCTGGATTTCAGCGCAAAAGAGCTTAGGGATGCCTTTGTTACTGGAGGCAATCGGTGCCTTTTTTAAGGGAAGATTTGTTAAAGTCTCATTAACTTTAGATGTGGCAGCGGCAAAAAAACGAGCAGAACTGTATCAATTGGGTCAGGTGCTGAGTGAGTCTTGTGATGAGAAGGGGAATTATCAGTTTACTATGCAGCTTTCTCAGCAGGCATGGCAGGGTGTGCAGCAGTGGCCAGAGGTGCGACAGGCAAAAGAAATGGTGTAGAAGTTGCATAGATATGGGAAAAGGCTTTATAAAACGATTTTATAAGGTGACTTTTGTCCTTAATCCAACTAAAATAATGAGTTCAATTTTGCGAATGGAGCAGGAATTATATGGCTTGGAATGAACCAGGTAAGCCGGATCAAGATCCTTGGGGTTCAAAGGGAACGTCTAAAAACAACAGTCGCCGACCTTCTAGTGGAAATGAACCAGATTTAGATGCGTTATTAAAAAAAGCTCAATCCATTTTTGGTGGTAATGGTGGCGGCTCAAATGGTAGCAGTAGCGGAGGCTCAGGTTTTGCCAGTAAAATCGGTGTAGGCATCATTTTATTGATTGCCATAATCGTCTGGCTGTTATCTGGTATCTATATTGTGGATCCTGCTGAAAGAGGAGTGGTATTGCAGTTTGGTGCATATCAGTACGAAACCACAGCTGGACCTCATTGGCACCTGCCTTATCCGATTGAAACGGTTAAGGTTGTGAATGTGGATCAGATTCGTACCGTTGAGATTGGGGGTAAGAGTAATAACGAATCATTGATGCTCACCAAAGATGAAAACATTGTGGATATTGAAATTGCCACTCAGTATAAAATTCAAAGTGCCAATCAATACCTATTCAGCGTTGCGGACCCAGATGAAACACTACGAGCAGTAATTGAGAGTGCCCTTCGAGAAGTCGTCGGTCAGAATAAGATGGATTTTGTGCTGACTGAGGGACGGAATGAAGTGGTGGTTCGAGTGAAAAAGTTAGCGCAGAAAAAGTTGGACGAATATAAAACTGGCTTGATTATTACCAGTGTCAACCTCCAGGACGCACAACCACCAGAGCAGGTGCAAGCAGCCTTTGCCGATGTGGTTAAAGCGCGTGAAGACAGAGAGCGTTTGATTAATGAAGCACAGGCTTATGCCAATGGGGTTGTTCCTGTTGCTCATGGTAAAGCAGCACGTGAATTGGAAGAGGCGAGCGCTTACCATGATCAGGTCATTGCCCGAGCACACGGGGAGGCGGATCGTTTTATCAGCATTGTGACTGAGTATGCAAAAGCACCAGAAATTATGCGTGAGCGGATGTATATTGAAGCCATTACCAATGTGTTGAGTAAAACCAGCAAGATTTTGGTGGGTTCAGACAGTGGTAATAATATTATGTATCTCCCTCTCGATAAAATGGCAGGCGGACAAAGCCAAACATCAGTGCCTTTTATGCCCTCGCCAGAGCTCAATCAGGCACCTGCTGCCATGACTCGTCAAAGTCAGCAAGGTCAGACCAATAAGCAGCCAGCTCGAAGTAATATTCGAGAGTATCTAAGAAGCAGGGAGTTACGCTAAGATGAAGTCGATTCTAGGTTTTTTTATTGCTGCGCTGCTCTTTGTGTTGAGTAGTTCGGTTTTCACGGTTAAGCAGTGGGAAACAGCCATTGTGTTCCGTTTGGGGGAGATTGTTAAGGCCAATGTGGAGCCTGGATTACACTTTAAGACCCCTTTTATTAACAATGTTAAAACCTTTGATGCGCGTTTACAGTCCTTGGATGCAGCGCCAGAGCGGTACTTGACCAGTGAGAAGAAGAATTTGATTGTAGATTCTTTTGTAAAGTGGCGTATTGTGGATGCTAAGAAGTTCTACACCACTATGGGAGGAGACTACCGCTTGGCAAATATGCGTCTATCTCAAATCATTAAAGATGGTTTGCGTGCTGCATTTGGTGCTCGTACAGTGCAAGATGTTATCTCTGGTGACCGCGAAAAGTTGGTTGAGCAAATCAATCATGATGCCAATCAACAGGCAAATGACTTTGGTATTGAGATTGCTGATATTCGAATTAAACGGATTGATTTACCTGAGGATGTAAGTGACTCTGTATTCCGTCGAATGGAAGCAGAGCGTAAGCGAGTGGCAAAAGATTTACGCTCTAAAGGTGCAGAGGCTGCAGAGAAAATTCGTGCTGATGCAGATCGTCAAAGAGTGGTGATTTTGGCTGATGCCTACCGCAAAGCAGAGAAGATTCGTGGTGAAGGTGATGCCAAGGCCGCGCACATCTATGCTAAGGCATATAGTAAAGATAAAGAGTTCTTTGCCTTTTATCAAAGCTTAAATGCCTATCAGCAAGCCTTTAAAGACAAGTCAGATGTAATTTTAGTTGACCCGAAATTTGATTACTTTAAATATTTTAA
>CAYOOU010000024.1:0-9634 GCA_964405635.1 uncultured Piscirickettsiaceae bacterium | reverse complement strand
ATGCAACAGATGATTTGGTTTACCCCAGAAGGGATTGAAGATTTACTTCCTTCCCAAGCCTATAAATTAGAGCACTATCGCCGTAGCCTGCTAGATGAATTCCAAATGGCAGGATATGATTTCATTTTGCCCCCCATTGCTGAGTTTACCGACTCACTACTGACAGGAACGGGCAAAAATCAGGAGACAGAGCTTTGTCGTTTTACCGACCAAGAGAGTGGAAAAATGATGGGGGTTCGCGCCGATGTTACCCCACAGGTGGCGCGAATTGTCAGTAATCGCATTAAGCCAACTGAAGAGGAGCTGCCCGTTCGACTGTGCTATGTGGCAGAAGTGCTAAAGACTCGCAATAACAAAGCCAAAGGTTCTCGCAGTCCAATTCAGGCTGGCGTAGAGCTATTTGGAATTGATGATGTCTCAGCAGACATTGAAGTGATTGAGCTGATGATTGATGCGCTACAGAACAGTAGTATTGAAGATTTAACCGTTAGTTTAGGGCATGTGGGGGTCTTTAATGAGCTGGTGAAGCAGGCAGAGCTTGATGAAGTAGAAAAGAATCAGTTGGTTGATATTCTACAGCGTAAGGCTGTGCCAGAATATGAAGCGTTTGTTCAAGCGCAAGCTTTTATTGAGCCACTTAAAACCGCTTTTTCTCAGTTGTTAACCCTGAATGGTGATCCAGAAATCGCACTGCTGCAAGCAGCCAAAAGCTTGAGTGGTTTATCTCCGAATATTGACCAGTTTATTGACCGCTTGGCCACCATTGCTGCCCACTTTGCAGAAACGCCAGGGGTGAGCTTGTTTGTTGATCTCACTGAGTTGCGTGGTTACAACTATCACACTGGGATAGTTTTTGGATGCTATGCCTCCTCCAACCCACTTTATTTGCTGGCTAAAGGCGGTCGTTATGATGGTGTAGGGGATCAGTTTGGTCAAGACCTACCTGCCACAGGTTTTAGTATGGATTTGCGTGGAGCCTTGGACCTATTGGCAGATGTGGCGCCTGATTATCCAGAAGCTGTTTATGCCCCTGTACACTCGAGCTCGAGTTTAAAGCAAAAGATTAAAGACCTAAAATCTCAAGGGGTGCAGGTGATTAAGTATGCTGATGTGGCTCAATTACCTGTTGGTGCCCAGCACTTGGTACAACAGAATAATGATTGGACGATTGAAACTGTAAAGAGCGAAAAATGAGTAAAAAAAATATTGTTGTTGTAGGTACCCAGTGGGGTGATGAAGGAAAAGGCAAGATTGTTGATCTTTTGACGGATCGTGTTGCGGCAGTGGTGCGCTTTCAAGGCGGGCACAATGCAGGCCATACTCTAGTAATTGATGGTCAAAAAACCGTTTTACACCTTATTCCTTCAGGTATTTTACGAGAAGATGTTCTTTGCTTGATTGGCAATGGTGTGGTCGTGGCACCAGATGCTTTGAAAAAAGAGGTAGAGCAACTGGAAGCCACGGGGCTACCCGTAAAAAATCGCCTTAAAATCAGTGAAGCTTGCCCTTTGATTTTAGACTACCATGTGGCTTTGGATCGAGCTCGAGAAATTGCACGAGGTAATAAGGCCATTGGTACAACAGGGCGTGGCATTGGACCAGCTTATGAAGACAAGGTGGCACGCCGTGGCTTGCGGGCTGGGGATTTAAAAAACTTGTCTGCCACCAAGCAGAGGCTGCAAGAAGTGTGTGACTACCATAACTATATGCTAGAAAACTATTATCAGTGTGATCCTGTCGATTTTGATACCTTGTGGGAAAAGGTTCAAGGTTATGCTGAAATGCTGGTGCCCATGTTGGCTGACATTCCAACCTTGATTGATACACTGAACCAAGAAGGCAAGTGCCTAATGTTTGAAGGGGCCCAAGGGACTTTGTTAGACATTGATCAAGGCACCTATCCTTATGTCACCTCTTCTAACACAACAGCTGGTGGCGTTTCTGTGGGGTCTGGAATTGGTCCTTGTGGTATTGATTATGTACTAGGGATTACCAAAGCCTATGCAACCCGTGTGGGAAGTGGCCCTTTCCCAACTGAGCTGCCTTATGATGTAGAGAAGGACGAAGGGGATCCGATTGGCAAGCTCTTGGGAACCCGTGGTGCTGAGTTTGGTGCCACTACTGGCCGTCAACGTCGTTGCGGCTGGTTTGATGCTGTGGCTCTACGTCGCTCAGCACAAATTAATGGTCTTAGCGGTATTTGCTTAACCAAGTTAGATGTATTAGATGAGCTAGCAGAGATTAAGGTTTGTACGCATTATTTAGTTGATGGCAAGCGCGTTGAGCTGCCGCCATACAGTGCAGATGAGTATGAGAAGGTAGAGCCTCAGTATGAGACCCTTCCAGGTTGGCAGTGTGAAACTGTCGGTATTAAAAGCTGGGACGCTTTGCCGGAAGCTGCAAAGAACTATATTCAGTTTTTAGAGCAGCAGGTTGGTGTAAAGGTCTCCATTATCTCCACAGGCCCTGACCGTTCAGAAACCTTGGTTTTAGAAGACCCTTTTGTTTAACAACTTCCAAAGTTGATAAGCACTTTTCTAGCCCCTTTGAAGAGGGGCTTTTTATTTGATCAAAATAAAAATCTCTAGATAATAAAAAGCCGCACTTCGTAATGGAAAGGGCGGCTTTTTTATTTTATAAGGCTTTTATTGTTTAGCTTTATTTTCCACGGTAGGTAATGCGACCTTTGGTAAGATCATAAGGTGTTAGCTCCACCTTAACCTTGTCTCCAGCAAGAATACGGATATAGTTTTTACGCATTCTGCCAGAGATGTGCGCTAGAATTTCATGTCCATTCTCTAGCTGCACTTTAAACATTGTGTTTGGAAGGGTTTCGATCACCGTTCCTTCAAATTCAATGACGTCTTGTTTTGCCATGTTGCCTCATTTAGCGTTTTTTAGAAAACGGCCATTATACTGAAGTTTTTTTTCTGCAACAAGTTTTTTAAGATTTGTCGCATTTATTTGTGCTAGGGCTCTGCTTTGCCAATCACACTCAAATTGCCACTTTTTAGGGGGGTCAGGTTGGGCGGTGGCTTTTTTTAGCATTTGCTCAAATTCTGCTCGAAGCATATTTTTTGCACCAAAACGATTAAGATGATCGGTTTCAACTTGCGTATCGATAAGTTGAAATTCCCAGTCCTGCAGTTGCATCACTAGGGCGGTAAAGGCGATTTTGGAGGCGTCAGGTTTTAGTGCAAACATAGACTCACCATAAAACACTTTGCCTAAAGCAACACCGTAGAGTCCGCCTACCAAGTTTCCTGCTTGATCCCAAGCCTCTACTGAGTGAGCATAACCAGATTGATGCAATTGGTGATAAGCTTGCTTGATCTCATCGGTTATCCAAGTACCATCTTGGCCTGGGCGGGGGATATTGGCACACTGTTGCAAAACAGATTTAAAATCTTTGTCTAAGGTTATGGAATAAGGTTGTTTTTTGATTTTCTGTTTAAGGCTTCGGGCAATTTTAAATTGCTCGGGTAGCAGTACAGAACGGGGGTTGGGGGACCACCAGAGAATGGGTTCTCCTGGACTAAACCAAGGAAAAATGCCTTTTTGATAGGCGTGCAAAAGCCACTCTACCGTTAATCCCCCTCCTATGGCTAAAAGTCCGTTAGGGTCTTCTAAGGCTAGCTCTGTGGGAGGGAAGGTGACGGGATAAGGTTCTAACCAAAAGGGGCCTTGTGTTTCCATATTTTGTCGTTTTCTTTATTTGTGAGACCTATGCACGAGGCTAAAAATGGCTAAAATTTCCCTGCTCTGCATTGGAAAACTGTGCTAATAGTGGGCTATTGCTAGCGTTTTCCGCCTTGATCAGGAAAATTTTATCTCGTTTTTCTTTCACGTCTTAATCGTGCAACGCTCTCTTAGTGTATTTGAGACGGTCATCGGATAGAATAGGGGCACTTATTATATGTCTTTTTGGGGTTTCTGACACTTTATGACGCAATTTGTACACCTTCATGTTCACTCCGAGTATTCGGTGGTGGATGGCACCCTTCGACTCAATTCATTGATACAGTTTTGCCAAGCTGATCAGCAGCCAGCCGTGGCCCTAACAGATCAAAATAATCTCTACGCTTTGGTAAAGTTTTATCGTGCTGCTCGAGGTGCTGGAATAAAACCGATTATCGGTGCGGATGTTTGGATAGAAAATGAACAGCAAGAGGTGCACCGATTGGTGCTGTTGTGTCAAAACAATGAAGGGTTTCTGAACCTCTCTCGTTTAATTACAAAGGCCTTTAGGCAAAATCAAAAGGTGGTTGATGGAGAGACACGACCGCTAATTCAAAAGGATTGGCTGGCTGAGCATAATTCGGGGCTGATTGCACTCTCAGCAAGCATTGAGGGAGAGATAGGTCAGGCAATTCTTAACGAGAAAGCAAATCTAATTGCCAAGCAGATAGAGTGGTGGCAACACTATTTCCCTAATCGCTTCTATCTGGAGCTAACTCGTACAGATAAGGCGGAAGAGGAGCCCTATATTCAAACCGCTTTAGAGGTGGCACACCGCTATCAATTGCCTGTGGTGGCAACCAATAATGTACGGTTTTTAAAAGAAGAAGATTTTGATGTGCATGAAGTTCGGGTCTGCATTCATCAAGGCTATGTGATAGAAGACCCCAACCGCCCTAAAAACTTTACCAGTCAGCAGTACCTTAAATCCACCGAGGAGATGGTGGCACTGTTTGAGGACATTCCCGAAGCCATTGAAAATACGGTAGCCATTGCCCGCCGTTGCAATGTAGAGCTGACCCTAGGTACCTATTTTCTACCAGACTTCCCTGTGCCAGAAGGCATGACGATGGATGAGTACTTTGTGGCGGAGAGTCGCAAGGGGCTAGAAGAGCGATTGCAGTTTCTCTTTGGACACCTACCTAAAGAGGAGTTTGAAAAGATTCGGCAACCCTATGATGAGCGGTTGAAATTTGAGCTAGAAATTATCATTCAGATGGGATTCCCGGGCTACTTTTTTATTGTTGCCGACTTTATTCAGTGGGCAAAAAATCATGGTATTCCGGTAGGCCCTGGGCGAGGTTCTGGTGCGGGCTCTTTGGTGGCTTATGTGTTAAAAATTACCGACCTCGATCCTTTGCAATATGACCTGCTGTTTGAGCGATTCCTAAACCCTGAGCGGGTGTCTATGCCAGATTTTGATGTGGACTTCTGTATGGATCGCCGAGATGAGGTGATTGATTATGTGTCGGAACACTATGGCCGCAACCATGTTTCCCAAATTGTTACCTTTGGCACCATGGCGGCTAAGGCAGTGGTGCGAGATGTAGGACGAGTGCTGGGCTACGGCTATGGAATGGTGGATTCGGTGGCCAAACTGATCCCCAACGATTTGGGGATTAAGCTCAAAGATGCTTTAGAAGTTGAAGATCTGAAAAAGCGCTATGAGCAGGAAGAGGATGTTCGCCTGCTGATGGACTTTGGCTTAAAACTGGAAGGTACCGTTCGGAATACTGGTAAACATGCCGGTGGCGTGGTTATTGGCCCTAAACCTTTAGAAGAGTTTTGCCCGGTTCAGTGTGAAGCAGATGGCAGCTCTGTGGTGACGCAGCTAGATAAAAATGATGTTGAGACCGCAGGACTGGTGAAATTTGACTTTTTGGGGTTGCGAACGCTCACTATTATTGACTGGGCACTGAATGCTATCAACGAAGGGAAACAGCCTGGTGATGAAGGGTTTGTGGATATTGCGCGTATCCCGCTAGATGATGCTGAGACCTTTGAGCTGATTAAAACAGGGCGCACCACTGGGATTTTCCAGCTGGAGTCTTCTGGAATGCAGAAGCTGATTGTGAAGCTTAGGCCGGATAACTTTGAAGATATTATCGCTTTGGTGGCACTGTTTCGCCCTGGTCCCTTGGATTCGGGGATGGTGGACAACTTTATCGCACGAAAGCATGGTCGAGAGCCAGTTGCTTATCCAGACCCACAGTATCAACATGAATCCTTAAAGCCCATTTTGGAGCCTACCTATGGGGTTATTCTTTATCAAGAGCAGGTAATGCAGATTGCTCAGGTTCTGGCGGGGTATACCCTAGGTGGGGCGGATATGTTGCGTCGTGCCATGGGGAAAAAGAAGCCTGAAGAGATGGAGAAGCAACGCTCTGTTTTCCGAGAAGGGGCGGTGAAGAACGGCATTGATGCAGACTTAGCTATGAAGATTTTCGACTTGGTAGAGAAGTTTGCAGGCTATGGATTTAACAAATCGCACTCTGCAGCCTATGCTTTAGTCTCTTACCAATCTGCTTGGCTCAAAACCCATTACCCGGCTGAGTTTATGGCCGCGCAGATCTCATCAGATATGGATAACACCGATAAGGTGGTGCATATGGTGAATGAGTGTACCGCCATGGGGTTAAAGGTATTACGGCCAGATATCAATCAATCGGAAATCCATTTTAAAGCCGTCAAAGAAGAAGCCAAAACCTTACGGTTTGGCTTAGGCGCTATTAAAGGGGTTGGAGAAGCGGCACTTGAAGGCATTATTGCTGAGCGAAAGCAGAATGGCCCCTATCAGGATCTGTTTGATTTCTGTTTGCGAGCCAATAAAAAAGCCAATAAGCGCGTGATTGAAGCTTTGGTTCAGAGTGGGGCAATGGATTGTCTGCATGATAATCGCCAAGCAATGCTGGCCAGTTTGCCAATGGCATTAAAGCAGGCAGAGCAGCAACAGAAAAATGCCGATACCGGTCAGGTGGATCTGTTTGGGGAATTGATGGGGGAAGACGAGAATCTTAAAACCCAACTATTAGATGTGCCTGAGATGTCGAAAAAAATGCGGCTGAAGGGCGAGAAAGAGACGCTGGGAATGTATGTAACAGGTCACCCTATTGACTTGTATCGCGAGGAACTTCAAGAGCTTGTGGGGCACAGTTTAAGTCAGCTAAAACCAGAAAAGTGGCAGAAAAAATGGGCAGCAGGGCTGATATTGGAAGTACGCACTAAGTTTATCAAGTCGGGTGCTAAAATGGGCTTTCTGGTACTGGATGACAATACCGCACGAATGGATGTGGTGCTGCGCCCTAATGTTTTGGAGGCGGTTGAGCCAATGTTAAAGCCAGATTCAGTGGTCATGGTGCTTGGAGAAGTGGCTGAGGACACTTTTAATGGCGGCATTAAAATTGAAGCTGAGTCCGTGGTGAGTTTGGCTGAGGCACGAGAAGAGAAGGCGAGGGCAATTAAGATTTTTGCCAGCAGTGAGACACCACTGGAACAGTTGCAATCCCTCTCAATTCTTTTGGGGGCATATGCAGTGGACTCATCCCCGTCTTTAGAAGATTTACCGACAGAAGCTGCCATTGAGCCGGTAGCCAAAGGTTTGCCAGTGGTTTTGGAATATGAAAATACCCAGGCAAAGGGGCAGGTGGTGACCAAATCTCAAACCTATCGTCCTGAAGATGATTTGATTGAATCCCTAGCTATGCAAGGTTGGCAGCCTAAGGTGGTTTTTTAGACGAGTTCAAAGTTTAAGGTTTGCTTATATAGGTCATCTTAATCAAAACTTAAAAAATCATAAAATAATTTTGGGGTTTAACTACTGAGTTCTTGCCCAATTTTGAGTGGTTTGCAGTAAGATTGCGGAACAACTTTATTAGGAACACTTTAATGAGAGGAGAGTGTACTATGTCGCAAAATATTGAGTCTATTTTACACGAAGACCGTGTATTCCCACCGCCAGCAGAATTTACTCAGCAAGCGAATGTGACGCCAGAACTGTATCAGCAGATGCTAAAAAAGGCGGAAGAGGACTATGAAGGGTTTTGGATCGATTTAGCCAAAGAAAAGTTAGATTGGTCTAAGCCTTTTACCCAAGGACTGGATGAGAGTCGAGCGCCTCACTTTGCCTGGTTTGCAGATGGTGAACTCAATGCCTCTTATAACTGTATTGATCGCCATTTGCAGGATAAAGAAGAGAAAATCGCCATTATTTTTGAATCTGATGAGGGTGAAGTCACTCACTATACCTATAAAGAGCTGCATGACGAGGTGGCGCGTTTTGCCAATGTGCTAAAAGCACAAGGGGTTGAGAAAGGGGATCGGGTTGTTATCTATATGCCAATGATTCCTCAAGCGGTATTTGCCATGCAAGCTTGTGCCCGAATTGGTGCGATCCACTCCGTGGTATTTGGGGGGTTCTCTGCGGAAGCCTTAAAAGACCGTATTGAAGATGCAGGGGCCAAAGTCGTCGTCACCGCAGATGGTGGGCGCCGTGGTGGTAAAGTGGTGCCCCTTAAGTCGGCAGTGGATGAGGCGTTAGAAAAAGGAGCAGACTGCGTGCGTAAGGTAATCGTTTATCAGCGCACAGGTGAAACCATTGCAATGCGAGAAGGGCGTGATATTTATTGGCATGATGCTGAAGCGGGCATGAGCAACTACTGTGATCCGGTTATGGTTGAAGCAGAGCATCCGCTGTTTTTGCTTTATACCTCTGGTTCGACAGGAAAGCCTAAAGGGGTGCAACACAGTACAGGCGGCTACCTATTGAATGCCTATCTTACCAATGAGTGGGTGTTTGACCTGAAAGATAATGATGTTTTCTGGTGTACTGCTGATGTGGGATGGATTACAGGGCACACTTATGTGGCCTATGGTCCGCTCGCTATGGGCATGACTATTGTTATGTTTGAAGGGGTGCCCACTTACCCAGATGCAGGACGATTCTGGCAGGTGTGCCAAGATCATGGCGTCACCGTTTTCTACACTGCTCCGACGGCCATTCGTGCTTTGATGAAGTTTGGTGATGAGATTCCAAACAAATATGACCTATCTAAGTTGCGTCTATTAGGCACAGTGGGAGAACCCATTAACCCTGAAGCGTGGATGTGGTATTACACAGTCATTGGAAAAGAGCGCTGCCCAATTGTAGATACCTGGTGGCAGACAGAGACCGGTGCCCATATGATTGCACCACTTCCAGGCGTGACACCTTTGAAACCTGGGTCTTGTACCCTACCTCTTCCAGGAATTGATACGGCCGTGTTTGATGAACAGGGTAATGAGATTCCATATGGTTCAGGTGGATTACTGGTAATTCGCAAGCCCTGGCCTTCAATGATTCGTACTGTCTGGGGAGATGATGAGCGTTATCAGAAAACCTATTTTGGAGAGTTTGGCGACCACACCTATGTAGTAGGGGACTCTGCTCGTCGAGATGACGATGGCTACTTCTGGATTATGGGACGGATTGATGATGTAATCAATGTCTCTGGTCACCGCTTAGGGACGATGGAGATAGAGTCAGCCTTGGTGTCACACACCCAAGTGGCGGAAGCCGCTGTGGTTAGCCGCCCTCACGATGTGAAGGGTGAAGCAATTGTCGCCTTTGTGGTGTTAAATGTTGAAATTCCAGAAGGAGAAGCGCGTCAGGCTTTGGTTCAAACGCTACGGGATTGGGTCGCTAAGGAGATTGGTCCTATCGCTAAGCCAGATGATATTCGCTTTGGTACCAATTTGCCGAAAACCCGCTCAGGCAAGATAATGCGTCGACTCTTACGCGCCATTGCCAAAGGCGAAGCGATTACCCAAGATACTTCTACCTTAGAAGATCCTTCTATTTTGAATCAGTTTATGCAAAAGTAAAAATTGCATTTGGCTTGATAAAAAGGAGGCAATAGCC
>CAYOOU010000023.1:13295-16916 GCA_964405635.1 uncultured Piscirickettsiaceae bacterium | reverse complement strand
GCAAAAGTTTCACAACAAAGTGTTGAAAACTTGTACAACATCATAAAAGAGATTGATCTTCTCACCAATGATATTGAAAAATCCAATCTAGTCATTACCGAACTTGAGCAGCAAACTTCTAATATCAATAATGTTATCAACCTGATTAAAGAGATCGCTGAACAAACCAACCTTCTCTCCCTCAATGCAGCCATTGAGGCGGCTCGTGCAGGGGAGCATGGTAGGGGCTTTGCTGTCGTTGCCGATGAGGTGCGTTCCCTGTCTCAAAAAACACAAGAAGCAGCCAATGAAGTGACACACTCTATCAATGAGCTACAAGAGAAGAGTCAAATCACTTTTAAACACTCCAAAGCAATGACAAAAACGGCACTTCAAGTAAAAAGTTTCATTGAACAATTTAAAAATGTTCTACAAGAGATGAATGAAAATGCCAAGTTTACCAATAAAATAGCCCTATCGGTTTACACTACGCTTTTTGTTTCTCTGATTAAGCTCAATCACATTCTATTTAAAAATGCTGCCTATAGCAGCGTCTTCCATGGTGCAAAAAAATCACAGCTGGCACAACATACACAGTGTGAATTTGGCAAATGGTACTATCATGGATTAAATGAAGAAAATGATCTCAGTCGCCAACCGTCCTATGCCAAGCTAGAACAACCTCATAAAGAGCTTCATCAATACCTACTTCATACGATGGAATTCTTACCCTATGAAAATGAATATACCGAAGAAAAAGACTGTAACCTCATCTACCACCGCCAAGAGATTGTAAACGACTTTAAACATGCAGAAGAAAACTCCGCAACACTTTTTGAACTGCTCAACCAACTGATTATTGAATATGAAACTCATCTATTCCAAGCTCAACCTAAAAAATAAAGATTAACAGGCATATTGATGATTAAAGAGGGGAATCTTTCCCCTCTTTTTATTTAATTCTTTTTTATAATATTGCCAATTCAAATCCCTGGAGGCACCCCATGAGACCTACCCGACTGAAAAGCGACTCTCTCTCAAACATCAAACTGTTACTCACACTCTTTCTAACGCTTACACTTTTATCTAGTATTTCAGGTTGCAGCCAAACCCCCAAACAAAATGACCAAGTACAAATTTATCAAAAACTTAATGACCTACGAAACAAGTATGCCAGCCAAAACCAGCAGTATTACGGCATTGGCACAGGAAGAACGCCCGAAGAAGCGGTGCAAAATGCCCGCATCGACTTAGCCAATCAAATTTTGACCCTAGTACAAAAGAAAACCACCCGTCAACTGCAAGTCATCCAAGGGCAAGAAGGGGAAAAGGTATCTGGGCAGTATCGCCGCCAACAAAATATTCAAGCTGCCACCTTCTCCGCAGTTGAGTTAGAAAACACCCAAGTTATCCAACAACAGAGTCTTAACAACACCTATTATGCGGTCGTCGGTGCCGATTCTGCCACCATTACCAAAATCAAAGCCAAAGCCAAACGCACCGCTGCTGCCTTGGTCGCCATTAACCAACTACAACAAACGCAAACTGTGGCTGACAAAGTTCAACTGATGGAACAAGGACTACAAGCCATGCAGCATTTTCATATCGAAGATGAAACCCTACTGATTAATGGCGAACGTTATACTTTTAAAGCTTGGTTTAACCAACAGTTGCAGCAGCTACTGCGACAAGTTAAAACTGCTGTGACAAAAGACAATAAGGTCTTCGCCATCTACTTCCTAGATGCCAATACCCTTGACCCCATCTCAGGTATTAAGGTTAAAATTAACCAACAGCAGGGGTTCACAGACAAAATAGGCCGTATAGTGGTGGCAGAATTACCTAAAACCAGTCAAATTAGACTGATTCTTAATAACACGCCTCACTTACTCAATACCTTTATCCAAGGCTCCAGCTTTTCCACGCTTTACGTCAATACTCAGCCCAAGGGCTTTGTAGCAGAACTTAAAGAAAATGACAAAACCATTGCCAGTATCACCACACCAGAAGCCATTCCACTTGAGGTAAAGGAAAATAACAACTACAAACTGGTAGTGCATAGCAAAGGACAATACCCAGAACTCAATAAAACCCTCTCTCTTACCCCAGGATTTGATGCAGTGTTCTACAAACAGTTTGAAAAACTGACCTACGGCGCAGTGGACTTAAAACTTTCCAGCAATGATGATGAGTTGAAACTCACCTCCCCTAAAGGGCAACAACTCTATGTTGGCACCGAAGGCTTCAAAAGCCCTAAACTGCAAGTGGGTAGTTATCAAGTCAATGTACAAAGGGCAGACCATGATCCAGAATATCAAGTCATTGATGATGAATTTGTTCTAGCCAAGGACCAAACCATAAAACGCCGCTATTTTGCCCCGCAATATCGTCAATTCTACCGCCATGGCTCTATCTGGAGTTTAGGATTTGTTGCAGGCGGATCACCCAATGAAAATGCCCAATATCGTACAAGCAGTGGCACATTTAGTGGCAAAGACCTGAACTATGACCCCACAAGTTTTGGTTACTCCATCGCCTACCGTTACTTCAAGACCTATACTTTTTTTGGCGGAGGGCTAAGCCTAGTCTCTACCAGCGATAAATCTCACACAATTTACTCCACCACTAACCTCACCGGCTTTCCTCTTTCGGTTATGGGTGGGGTTTATCGCAGCTTTAGTGGTAATCTTCTACTATTAGAAGGCGGCTATCGCAAACTTAACCTAAGCCAAAGCACTACTTCGTATCAAAAACTGGAAACGGATATCAGTTCTCCTTTTGTAGGCGTACATTTTTTTGCGGGCGGCTTTCAGCTAGGGGCTCGTTACTTCACAGCTCAAAATAGCACTTTAGGCTTCTACTTCACCTGGGGTGCCAACAATCTAGACTCTGGTTACGAACTCCCTGCTCATGTAAAAGCTCAACCTGGCGTACACTATGAATAGTTCATAAGAGTTGAATCTATACAAACAAAAATCCCCAGCCCTGCCATATTACAGGACTGGGGATTTTTACATTTTGGACAGAATACGCCTGGTTCAATCTGCTTATTTTCTTACAGAAGCCTCTATCTCCTTGGCAAACCCCAACTGTTCACACTCACTCTGAGGAATCCATCCTAAACAGCTCCTCACCTTTAGAGATTGATAATTCCGCACGATTGGCATCACCGTTAAAACGCCCCAAACGATCTGCCACCAGTGCCAACCAATGGCACTGGGCTGCTGTGTCCACCAAAGATTATTCACCCCAAAATGCTTGGTTTTAAAAATTAGGTGAATAGCAAGTCGCCAGTATTTGCCTCCATAAGCCACTCTGGTTTTTAAAGTTTCCATCTATCATCTCTCCAGGCTGATTAAGGGCGTATTTTCTCGAAAAACTGTCGTACCTACAGGCGCAAAAACCTTTACTACCCGCCCCCTTACTGGGGCCGCAATATGATAATATTTCTGCCATGCCTTTTGTGCTTGCAACTGGGCTGTTGCAACTTTAACCTTTTGACTTTGCAGATCATAAGCCAATTGCGCCTTATCCAGTTTTCGTTTAGCCGTAACGGTGCGATCAAACAGATCCAGTTGCTTATCCAGCTCTACTTTAGCATCTGCCAGCTTTAACTCTTCTTGAGCCAACTTTGCCTGCAAA
>CAYOOU010000023.1:6001-13195 GCA_964405635.1 uncultured Piscirickettsiaceae bacterium | reverse complement strand
CTCTACTTTAGCATCTGCCAGCTTTAACTCTTCTTGAGCCAACTTTGCCTGCAAAGCAGCCACTTTTGCCACATAGGCATCGCTGTCAATCTCCAACAACTTTTGACCCTTGCTTACCTTTTGATTCGGCTTCACATACACCTTCACCACCTGACCAGAAACTAGAGCTCCAATTTTTACTGTCTCTGCATAACTCACTGTCGAAATGAGCAATAACAACAATCCCAAGCCTTTCAATCTTTTCATATTCCAACTCCTCTTCACAATCACGGTTATTTTATCTAAAATGACGGCTTTGTAACTACACAGTGAGTAGAAAAATCCTGTAGTTACTCGATTTTTAGAGGAATTCTATCATCATGTCCAGTTCAATACCTAAACACCGTATTGATACACTGATTCAACTATTCAACCAAACCTTTCTTCAAAGTGAAAATACCGAGCTAGTCTGCTGTGAATCTGAGCCAATCTATCGCCCAGCCGATACAACCTACCCTCACCACCGAATCATCTTTGCTCACGGTTTTTTTGCCAGTGCACTGCATGAAGTCGCTCACTGGTGTATTGCCGGCAAAGCTCGACGGCAGCTAGAAGATTTTGGCTACTGGTACCAACCCGATGGTCGCACTGCTGAACAGCAAGCGGAATTTGAAAAGGTAGAAATCAAACCCCAAGCTCTGGAGTGGATTTTTTCTGTTAGTGCTGGGTTTCCATTTCATTTCAGTGCTGACAACCTCTCTGGAGAAATAGGGGTTTCTGATACGTTTAAACAAGCGGTGCTTCAGCAAGTTTATGCCTACTTGACAGAGGGCATGCCTATAAATGCAGCACAGTTTTCTCAAGTGCTTTGTCAACACTTCGGAACTTTATTAGCCCCTAACCTTTTTTCCTTGGATGATAAATAGAACAACATAAAAAAACCAGGCAAACTGCCTGGTTCTTAAAAGAGCAAGTTCATTTGCTAAACTAAGAGGCCTTTTCTTGATCCAAACGCCTCTGTTCTTCCACTTTGACCAAATCAGCAGCCATCTGTTGGGCTTTTTGGTCAATCTCTTGGATGGTCTCAACAATCACACGATCCAAGATGCCAAACAACTCTTTACTGGCCTCTTCTGCATGATGGAAATCTGCCGTCACCGACTCTTTTTGCACTACACAGTTCTGCTGTTCAACACACTTCAAGGCATGCAATACACTGTCATGCACTCGCTTATGAGGCGCTTCAATTTGGCTATAGGATGGTGCACCACTTAGATATTTGTGCCCCTCACCCTGCTCATACCACTTACCTAAACGGCAACCGTGATGATCTCCAAATTGTGCCTGCAGTTTCTCTCTAAAGATCGAGGCATAAGCATTGGTCTTAAAGACAAGGTGATCCAATTTCGCTAAGTTGGTAAACATCTCATAAGAGATTTTACGATTATCGCAAGCAATCATATTGGCATTCACCACTAAGTCATTCAAGGCTTCGCGGAACTCATCAAGCTTGCCAATAGACTCATTCGCATTTTCAGCATTGCGTTCACCTGTGCGTACCATTTCAACACTATGGGCACGCAGCTGCTCAATATTCTCTTCCACCTCTTGTGCCGCTTTCTGTGTACGGTTGGCTAGATCTCTAACCTCCTCTGCCACCACAGCAAAGCCTCGACCATACTCGCCTGCTCTCGCTGCCTCAATGGCTGCATTCAATGCCAGTAAATTGGTCTGCTCAGAGATATCTTTAATCAAGTTAATCACATTACCAATTTCATTCACCGAGGTATCCAGCTCTGTTGCCTTCTGCTTACTCTGATCAGCTAGGTCACGCATAGAGTGTAGCTTGCCAATGATTTCTTCCGTGCTCTCTGTCACATCTGAAATCACCTCTCCCGTTTTGGTATTCAGCTCATTAATCTGACCAATATTTTCGATGGACTTGGTCATGGAGCCTTGAATATTCTGCGCATTATGCAGACTGCCATCCACCATACTGTTGGACAACTCCACTAACAGGTCAGACTTTCTTAAGCTCTCCATCGCCTTGGCCTCTGCATGCTTAGCTTCTTCTGCCTTAGCTTCCGACTGCTTCGCTATACGCTCAACCTTTTCAATAAATTGGTTAAAGTGACGTGCCGCATCCCCTAGTTCATCATTTGAGATCACAGGCAGACGCTTACCATATTGCACCTCTCCAGAAGTCAGCTCTTCAGCCATCTTATCCAAATCCTTCACAGGCTTGATAATAGCGTGTTTCACAATCAATAGCAGTACCAATAATACTAGCATATCAGCAATAACCATAACTGCAACCTGTGCGTAAATGCCTCGTTCAGACACATCTAACGCTTTAGCAGCTTTTGATAGGCTTTCAACAACTACAATATAGCCTAAAATTTGATTAGAAGTATCCCGAATAGATTTTACAATACCACGATAATCCTCTAGAGAGATTACACCCTCTTTTATATCACCAAATACTTCAAGCTCTGATTTTAGTTGTTCATTAGCTGTACCTGTAACCCAAACCCACCCATTTGGCAGTACTGAGTTTTTTAACCCCGTAGCAACAGATAGATACTGTCGATTCAATAAAACCGCCACTTCATAATGCATTGACTCTGCATCTTCAACAAACTCGTTCAAGCCCACAGTTGCTTCTATCGAACCAATATTATCTCCTTCGTAGTCAATAGGCACTATACTACTCACTACCAACCCCTCAGGTTTAACCCGAAAGTTAGTTGTCACCTTTTTATCCTGTGCTTTGAGCTCTACATTGTTGGTATATATATAAAGATTGAAATCCTTAAAATGGGTATGAGCTCGTTGATCATGTTGAACCTTTTGCAGGTGCTTTATCACCTCCGCTTGGTTTCCAGTCAGTAATCCTTGCTTAACCACTTCACTGTCAGCCATATAAAGCGCACCTGATTTGACAAATATTTGGTGCTCCTCTAAAGACTGCTGCCAAAATTGTTCCTGCTGCACCTCAATACTCTGAAACACACTCTCTTCCACCTCTTTTAAGGTGCCATAGGAGTAGATAATAACTGCTAAAATCCCCAATACCATTGCCAGAATCATGGGGATATGCACTTTATGGCTTAACTTGGCATTCTTAAACATACCGTTTCCTCACTAATTTATATTAAGCCTACCTGATAAGGGTAAACAAATCCTTGTCAAACGAAAACAAGCATACACTATGCCAAAAAATACGAGTTTACATTTTAAATTTTAGTTATTTCATTACCCACCTATGCAATCAAGGCAAAGCGTTTACCCAGAGCATAATTAAATTGATACTTCAAGCTTCGCATATAAGAATACATTAATATTTATTAATTTTATTTATCACTATATAAATTTTCTCTTACATCCTCATCTCATCATCGGTACAATAATGAATGGCGAATTTTTTAATATAAAGAATCCTTTTCACGGATCATTGCACAGACCCCCTATTATTGTTGAGAAATTGATGATAGCGAACTATCGCCTGCGTTTTTCGCCTCAATAGGAAGAGTTTTATTTCTTTTTTCTCTCGTTCACTGAGCCGTGCAAAGGAATCATAAAATCACAACGGAGCTTCTTATGAAAAATCGACAAAAAGAGCTGGCTTGGCTCAATTTACCCTGCCTATCCATTCCGGTTAAAGCACTCTTTACCGGATATATCTTAGTTGTGGGCCTAGGACTCATGATGGCTGGCGCCCAAATTCTACTAACACATGGAATGGCCGATGGAAAGTTCGGTATTTCAATTGATGACATTGTTTACAGCTACTACGGGAACCGTAATGGCTCCAAACTGGAATCAAAACTGAATGGGTCTATGAAAGACAAAGCCCCGCCTGAAAAACGCCTAACACTGATCAAGTGGGCACGAAATGGTACTGATAAGAAAGAATGGGAAGCCACCATTAAGCCGATTGTAGATAAACACTGTGCTATGTGTCATGCCAATATTCCTACACTACCAAATATCACTAAATATGAAGTTATCTCAAAATTGGCAGAAGTGGACCAAGGTGCTTCTATCTCTAGCCTAACTCGCATTTCCCACATTCACCTGTTTGGTATCTCTTTTATCTTCTTCTTTATTGGTTTTATCTTCTCCATGGCTGTAGGATTCAATAAGTGGGTAAAAGCTGGACTCATCCTGTTCCCTTTCCTCTTCTTAATTACAGACATCTCCTCTTGGTGGCTGACGAAAATCAACCCCAATTTTGCATGGTTGGTGATTATTGGTGGCATCGGGTATAGTTTAGCGGCATCCATTATGCTCTTTACCTCACTGTATCAGATGTGGATCTACCCTCTGAAGCATCAATGCCCAGAGGTCAACACCTGGAAAGAGGATGAATAAAGCTAAGCTAATACACTTAAAATAATGCAAAAAACCCAGTTTTCAAACTGGGTTTTTTGTATCTGACTGCCCCTAATACTCGTCAGTTCAAGGTGAAAAATGTGAACTTACTCTCGTAAATGATCATTTTCCAACGCAGAAACCGCGGTGTTTTAGGTGGTAAGCTGAGTAGTTACGGTTTTTTTACCGCTTGTTAGGTGGAAAAACCATCCACACTACCCATGCAACAATCATCAATAAAACACTAATTTCAACCAACGCCCAAAGTGACATCTATTTTTCTCTTTATACACCTTGGCTCAAAGCCTGCACACTCTGCTGCTGAATCCCACCAAAGCTCCCATTTGACATAAAGACCACCACATCATTTGGACGCACTTTTTCCAATAACTGTTTCAGCAAGTCTTGATAGCTTTCTACCACTGTAACAGGCATAGAAAACGCATCGACTGGAAGCTCCCATCCCCAAGCAGGATCAATAAAAGCCAACACCTCATCTGCTTGGTCAAAAGCTGCTGGTAAAGTTTGTCGATGAATGCCCATTCGCATGGTATTGGAACGCGGCTCAAAAACAGCAATAATCCGCCCTTTTGTTATAGCAGGACTGGGGATTTTGGCATTTTTTGCCGCTCGGTTTTTAGTTTTCAAACTATTTCTCAAACCTTGTAGCGTGGTCGAAATGGCTGTAGGATGGTGAGCAAAATCATCATACAGCCATACGCCTTCCGTCTGTTCTGGTTCTGCCAAAAGCGTCAATCTTCGTTTCACCCCTTTAAAGGCGCACAAAGCGTCCACCGCCTCTTTTGCAGGCACACCACAATGCACCGCTGCGGCTATTGCATGAATGCCATTGTGCACATTATGCACTCCTCGCATCTGCCAATGCACGATTCCAATGCACTCACTTTGAAAATAAACAACAAACTCGGAACCATCTGCTTGCTTCAATTCAAACGCCCAGTCTCCATCAGCACTTGCCTCGTGACTACTTACCTGAAAAGTTGTTTGCACAGGTGTCCAACACCCCATCTCAATCACCTGCTGCAAAGCCTTATCAGCTTGCGGCATTACAATCAAACCATTGCTAGGCACCGTCCTCACTAAGTGGTGAAACTGCGTCTGAATGGATTGCAGGTCTGAAAAGATATCCGCATGGTCAAACTCCAAATTATTCAGTACACAGGTACGAGGATGGTAGTGTACAAACTTAGAGCGCTTATCAAAAAAGGCACTGTCATACTCATCTGCCTCCACCACAAAAAAGGGGCTCTCGCCCAAACGGGCAGAAACCCCAAAATTCTCCGGCACCCCACCAATCAAAAACCCTGGATTTAAACCGGCATATTCCAAAATCCAAGCCACCATTGAACTGGTAGTGGTTTTACCATGGGTGCCAGCCACTGCCACCACCCAACGGTCTTGCAAAATATGCTCCGCCAACCATTGGGGCCCAGAAGTATAAGGCTGCTGAGCATTCAACAATGCCTCAACCACCGGCTGCCCTCTACTCAAGGCATTACCAATCACCACCGTGTCGGGCTCAGCTTGCAAAAAGCTGCTATCCTGCAAATCCATTACCTTAATGCCCGCCTGTTCTAATTGGGTGCTCATGGGTGGATAAATTGCTGTATCAGATCCGGTGACTTCAATTCCCTTTGCTTTGGCCAACTGAGCAATGCCCCCCATAAAGGTACCGGCAATGCCAAGAATATGTATTTTCATTTTTCGCATTTTCCTTTACACTTGCGCTATGAATTTAAATTATATCGACGATGCAAAAATCTTGGCAGAAATCTGCCAACAAATGACAAATTGTGACTGGATAGCAGTGGACACAGAGTTCTTGCGCACCCAAACTTACTATCCAGAGCTGAGCTTGATTCAAATTCAAGACTGCCATGATCGTACCTATCTCATTGACCCCATTGTGCTGCCTCGTAACGCCATGCAACCGCTGTGGCAACTACTTACCAACCCAAAAGTGACCAAAGTGTTTCACAGTGCTCGGCAGGATATGGAGGTGCTTTATCAAACCAGCGGCACCCTTCCCAGCCCCATTTTTGACACCCAAATAGCCGCGCTATTTTTGGGCTATGGTGACAGTGTTGGCTTTGGCAAACTGGTAGAAGCACTACTGGACAAAAACTTAGAAAAAGCCCAAACCCGCACCAACTGGAGCCGCCGTCCACTTAGCCCAGAGCAATTACAATACGCAGCGGACGATGTCATCTACTTAGCTCCTCTCTATTCAAAGATTTTGCAGCAACTCACGCCAGAACAGTGCTCAGCCTTGCAAGAGGATTTTACTGCCTTGCAAAACCCTGAACTCTATACCATCACCCCAGAAGCTGCAGGGCAAAAGCTGCTGGAAAATCGCCGTATGTCTCCAAAGCAGATGGCCATTGTGCATGCTTTAGCAGCTTGGCGTGAGCAGAACGCTCAAATGCAGAATCACCCCCGAAAATGGGTGCTCACTGATGACCTTATTTATGACATGGCCAAACGCCCCCCACAAACCGTGCAAGCACTCTACAAACTGCAAAATCTAAAATCATCGAATATTCGACAATATGGTGAAGATTGGATCGCTCAAATTGATCAGGTTTTTGAGCACCCAGAGACCTGGCCAGAAAAGCCGCCTAAGCCCCCTAAGCTCAATCCGCAGCAAGAGAGATTAGCCCTATTGGCTCAGGCTTGGATTCACCAAGTTGCCAATGATTACAAGATTCCAGTCAATCGAATCCTCAACAAATCTCAGCTCACCGAGCTAGTCCTTTCTGTCTATACGCCCTCAAACACCCAAAAAGTACTGATTGGTTGGCGTCACCTTTTGGTAGAAAA
>CAYOOU010000023.1:0-5901 GCA_964405635.1 uncultured Piscirickettsiaceae bacterium | reverse complement strand
AATCGAAATGTCCTCTATGCACAAGCCGGTGGCGTCACCGCTGTGATTAATGCCAGTGCCGCCGGTGTGATTGAAATGTGCAAATGCCACCCAGAAGTTTTTGGTCAAATATATGCCGCCAAAAACGGCATCGAAGGGGTGCTAGAAGAGAGCCTAATTAACCTCACAGAGATCAGTGATGCTCAACTAGAACAGCTGAAAAACTTGCCAGGCGCCGCTTTTGAAGCCTGCCGTTTTGATCTAGATCCTTTAGAAAAAAATCCAGCGCAATATGAACGGGTACTGGCGGTGTTCAAACACTATCAAATTGGCTACTTTTTTTATAATGGCGGCAATGGTTCCATGGTCACCGCTCAAAAGGTGGCAGACTACTGCACTGACCACGGTCACCCGGTTACCTGCATTGGTGTGGCCAAAACCATTGATAATGATCTGGCACTTTCTCACTGCTCTCCAGGTTTTGGCAGTGCGGCCAAATACATTGCCACCAGTCTGCTTGAAGCCACTATGGATCTCTATGCTATGCACCGAACTTCCACTAAATTTTTTGTACTCGAAGCGATGGGGCGCAATGCTGGTTGGCTGGCCTTGGCAGGCGGACTCATCAAAACCCAAATACCCGATGTACCACTGTTGATTTTGCCTGCAGAACGTGCCTTTAACAAAGAGAAGTTTCTACAAAAGGTAGAGCAGCTCTTTCAAACCAAGGGATATTGCACCTGCATTGTCTCCGAAGGCATTCAAGACGAAAAAGGAAACTACATTACCATAGAGAGTGTGGAACATACCGAATATAAGGATTACACTCAGCTTGGAGGTGTCGCACACACCTTGGCTAAAATGGTGCGGTCGCAATTTCACTGCAAAACCCACAGTGCCGTACCAGATTATCTACAACGCTCCGCTTCCCATCTCGTTTCTGCTACCGATTGGGAGATGGCATACCGTGCCGGCAAAGCTTCAGTCACTGCCGCTTTAGAGGGGTATCACGGCGTGCTGCCAGTGGTGGAGCAAGTCAGTGAAAGCCCCTTTATTTGGCGCTATAAGAATGTCAAACTGATGGATGTAGCAGATTTAGAAAAGCATGTGCCTGATGAATATTTAACCGAAGATGGCATGGACATTACTCAAGCAGCTATAGACTATCTTATGCCATTGGTCAAAGGAGAACGCTGCCCGGTATTTAAAAATGGCTTACCAGATATTCACCCCATTTCCTTTGACCCCCTCCCTAAAGCCCTGCCTAATTACGAGATTGATCGCAGTCGAGTCTCTCCTATTTAGCCATTTTTATCCGTGTATACATCTCGTGGTGCAAAGATCTCGAGGTAACAAACACAAAAAAGGCGGCAATTTTGAAATTGCCGCCTTTTTAGAGTTGAGAAAAGACCAATAGAAATTTAACTAATCTCATCCAACTCCAACAAAGTCAAACCAGATTGAGTGGCATAGTTTGCCATATCTGCTGGGGTGTCCAAGCCCATTTTAATCATAATGTTTTCACGGTGCTTAGAAACAGTGCGGTCACTGATACCCAACACTTCTGCAATCTCTTTGGTACGCAATCCTTCTGCCACCAACTTAATCACTTGCTTTTCACGAGCAGAAAGCTGCTTTGAGAAGCTCACTTGCTGCAAGATGTGAGGCATAGCTTGCAAAATCTTAGAGTGAACAAAAGGCTCATCATTTTCGCCTTCTGCGACCTCTTTAATCGCCGACACCAACTCTTTTTTAGAGATGCTCTTCAATGCTACCCCATCGGCACCACTGACCAACACCTCTTGCCAGATTGTTGGGGTTTCAGCTGCCGTCAACACCAAAATTTTTGATTCGGGTGATTGGGCTTTTAGTTGTTTAATTGCACTCATGCCGCTCAATCTAGGCATGGACACATCCAAAAGTATGACATCAGGTTCTTTAGCTTCCACTAACTCCAGACAGGCAACCCCATCCTCAGCTTCACCACATACCTGAATATCACTTACAGTTTGTAGAATTGACTTAAACCCTGCTCGAACAAGATCGTGGTCTTCTGCAAGAATCACGGATATTTTCGCCATGATAAACTCCATATTTAAGAGAACCCACCTAAGAGTCCATAATTAATTTGTGTTAATTTAGAATCCTTAGCGCTCTCATTGATTGTTGATATTCCCATTCTTCTCCTACTCTTCAGCTATTCTCTTAAAGAGGTCTAGAATGGTGGCTCTAGCGGCCTTCAATTCGCCCTGAAGTCTCGGTAAAAAATGACATTCAATTATTCGCTTGAGTAATTATTATAGCGAAAATCCACCCCTAGTCCATAATAAATTTAATAGCCATTATTAATTTTATTTATAGACATCATTAACGCTAACTAAAATTTATTAAGCATTACATTCGCCCGTACAATCAAAGGACCAAGACTTAATAGTATCTATAACAGCGGGGGTAAAATTATTTTTAACTTGCTGCTCCACATGCTTAATCTCATCTACCCAATCTTGTTGTTGAAAAACCATCGCCTCCCCTTTCATCCCATGCAATACCTCGGCTGCCTTAGACAGTTCCTGCTGCTGCAATAATTGCAAAGCTTGCTGTTGCTGAGTCTGTAAACGCTCTACAAGCTGGAAAAAAAGTGGACGCAACCCTTCTGGCAGAGTTTGGCACCGGTCATCCGTTTTTGTGGGCGGCATTGTATCCACCTTTGAACTGTCAAAGGATTGAGAAAAGTTGAAAGCCCCCTCTTTTTTCCCCTCTAGCTTGAAAAACAACTGAACAAACGTTTCTATATAGAGTGGCTTTTCCAGCCAAGCATCAAACAGTGAGGGCTGTTCTTGATACGCCGCCTCAGGCATCGCCTCTTTTCCGCCTGCTGTTAATGCAAACAACGCCCGAATGCTGTGTTTATGCTCTGCCATCCATGCTCGAATTTTGTGTGCTGCAGTCACCCCATCCATTACTGGCATCTGAATATCTAAAAACACATAATCCAGTGGTTGACTTTCTACCACTTGCAGAGCAACTTTTCCATTCTCCGCTTCAATCACTTCACAACCCAAATCGGTTAAATATTGCTGCATCACCTTACGATTAATTTGAGAGTCATCCGCTACCAGAACCCTGTACGAGAATTGTGGGAGATCCCGTACGGCTTCTTTATCTACCTCTTGACCTTCAACGGCCTCTCTTTGCACAAATTTGAACGGTAGTTCAATTATAAATTGACTGCCTTGCCCCAGTTCAGAGCTCACGGTAACCTGCCCGTCCATCACCTTCACCAATTGCATCACAATTGAAAGTCCCAACCCCAAGCCAGTTTGAGAAGTTCCCGACTGTAAGTCACCCTTCGTATGAGAGAGCTGTTGATAGGGGAGAAATACTGAATCCAATTTCTCTTGCGGTATCCCTTCTCCAGTATCCGCCACCGTCACCTTTAACCCGCCTGAACCTTCCACCTGAAAAGTAACCGACACCTCACCTTTTTCGGTAAATTTAATGCCATTCATAATCAAGTTATTCAAAATTTGAGACAGACGAACTGAATCCCCCAACACCCAAGCCTGCTCTCTAAGTAATTCGCTCTCTCCTTTTAAGACCAACCCCTTGCCTTCCGCTAAAGGGGTGAGCACTTTAATCACCTGAGCCAAGAGATCATTTAAATTAAAAATCTCATCTTGTAACACGACCTTCTCATTTTCTAACTGAGCTAAGGTCAAGGTATTGTCAGCAATAAACAGCAGTTGCTCAATGGTCACGCCCATCACCTTTAAATGTTCTTTTAAATAGTCATCCTCACTGTAGTGGGATTTCAAATGCTCAATAAGCCCATTCAATCCTAATAAAGGGGAGCGTACTTCATGGCAGAGCATATCCAACTGCTGTTTTAGTGCTTTAATTTCAGTATGCTCTGCCAACGCTTTCTTCCTCTCCTGTTCCCCCCCTCTTGCCCAGAAAACGGCTTAGATTGCAGTTCTGCATCCAGTTCTTTTTTTTAGGTGTCGGGTAGGACATAGGAAAAACCTCTTGTTCTTATCAGCGAAGGGGAAGTAAGGGTGGTATCATATTCGGATTATTATACCGCTGATCACAAAACTGTGATTATTGTTTAGCAATTTAACTTATCTTTATTCTAACTATGACTGCACAAAATTTTCGCATTGAAAAAGACAGCATGGGCGAACTGGAAGTTCCTGCTGATGCCCTTTATGGAGCTCAAACCCAAAGAGCCATTAACAACTTCCCCATTAGTGGTCGCCCACTGCCTCGCAAATTTATTCAAGCCCTAGGACAAGTCAAGCATGCTTGCGCCCAGAGCAATGCAGAACTGGGACTACTGACCACTCATAAAGCACACGCCATCTCAGAAGCGGCACAGGAACTGATTGCTGGCAAATATTATAAACAGTTTCCCATTGATATCTTCCAAACAGGTTCTGGCACCAGCACCAATATGAATGCCAATGAGGTCATCGCCTCTTTAACCAAGCAAGCCGGCATTGAAGTGCATCCTAATGATGATGTCAATATGAGCCAAAGCTCCAATGATGTCATCCCCACCACCATTCATGTTGCGGCCTCCATTGCCATTCACACCGAACTATTGCCTGCAATGCAGCACATTATTGAAGTGCTGGAACAAAAAATTAAAGCAGTAGGTCACATTGTCAAAACAGGTCGCACCCATCTAATGGATGCCATGCCTGTCACCCTTGGGCAAACTCTAGCTACTTGGCAACAGCAGATTAAAGACAATATTGAGCGCATAGAAGAGAGCGTAAAACGACTACATAAACTTCCTCAAGGTGGTACCGCTGTAGGCACAGGTGTAAACGCTGATCCCGAATTTGGACAACTGGTCTGCAAACATCTGACTGAAGCCACTGGCATTCCCTTTGAGCCTATGCCCAATCTTTTTGTCGGTATCAGCACTCAAGACACTGCTGTGGAAATCAGTGGTCAACTGAATGTACTGGCCACGTCCATTATGAAGATTGCCAATGACCTGCGCTGGATGAACTCAGGCCCCTTAGCAGGACTGGGTGAAATTCAACTTCCTGCCCTTCAGCCAGGCAGTTCTATTATGCCAGGCAAGGTCAACCCTGTGATTCCCGAGGCTGCAGCAATGGTGGCAGCCCAAATTATGGGCAACCACACTGCCATCACCGTTGGCGGGCAATCTGGCAACTTTGAGCTCAATGTAATGCTCCCCATGATTGCAGATAATCTGCTGCAAAGCATTGAAATTGCCAGCAATGCCCTTACTCAGCTTGCAGATCAGGCTATTGCAGGCTTTACTGTCAATGAAGCCAACCTAAAAAAAGCCTTAGATGTAAACCCCATTTTGGTCACTGCTCTAAACCCTGTGGTCGGCTATGAAAAAGGGGCTGCCATAGCCAAGATGGCCTATCAAACAGGTCGACCCGTGCTAGAAGTGGCACTGGAGATGACCGATTTGGACGAGGAAACACTCAAAACCTACTTAAACCCAGAACTTTTAACGACTAACCAAAAATAAGGAAAGCATTATGAGCGTAATCAATGTGACCAAAGATAACTTTGAACAAACTATCGAAAACAATGATATTGTCATTTTCGACTTTTGGGCAGAATGGTGTGGCCCTTGTAAGCAGTTTGCCCCCATTTTTGAGAAAGTGGCCGAAAAGCATTCGGACATTGTGTTTGCCAAAGTAGATGTAGAAGAAGAACAAGAGCTGGCGGCTATGTTCCAGGTTCGTTCTATCCCCACCATTGTCTTTATGCGTGAAAAAATCGTTGTCTATGCCAACCCTGGCTTAATTCCAGAATCCAATTTGGAAGAAGGCATTGATCAGCTGAAGGAGCTAGATATGGAACAAGTCCGCAAAGACTTGGAAGAACAGCAAAAAACGGCTGAATAAGTTTCAAAATCCCCAGTCCTGC
>CAYOOU010000022.1:0-17706 GCA_964405635.1 uncultured Piscirickettsiaceae bacterium | reverse complement strand
CTGAGTTGAAAAATGGTCATCTACCCTTCAAAAACAAGTACTTTATCTAAATCATAAAGCTGGCGCAGTGTTTGTAACGCTTCTGAAGCGTGGCGAATCACCAGTCCTCCACTACCCGCTTGCTGTTTATGTGCCTGCAGCCACAACAATAGTGCTAAAAAACTACTGTCTGCCGCTTTAAGCTGTTGACAGTCAACTGCTTTAATCTGACTGTAAAGTGGGCGAACCTCTTTGGCCAAAGAAGCGATATTCTGCACCGAAACCGCGCCAGATAACTTTACCGTACCTTCTTCAATCAAAACTTCTAAAGGTTGCTGTTGCTGTATTGCCATGCCAAATCACTCAAAGTCTTTGTTCTTAGCATGCATTTCGGCGATGACACCATCGATGCCCTTTTGCTGAAAAGCTGAAGCATAAGTTTTGCGATAGTTTAGCAACATCGACACGCCTTCGATGACCACATCATACAGCTTCCATAAATGGGTTTTCTTATCTTGATAGGCACGATACTGCACTTTAGAAACATTACCATCTGCCTGCTTAACCTTAGACCCCACAATCACACGATCACCTCGTTTTCCCTCTGGCTGAGAACCGGTAATTTCAAAAGTGTCAATTTTAAGGTTCAGCATACTATTGGCATAGGAGCGTAAAAGGGTTTTGGTAAACTCCTTAATAAAAGCCTGCTGCTGTGCAGGGGTGGCGCGCCGCCAATAAACTCCCATCACATAGCGCGCCATTTTTTTTGTGTCCACATAGGGCAAAACATACTGGTTGGCAAAGGTTTTAATCTTTTTGGGATCTTGCTTCAGTGCCTCTCGCTGCTTATTTAGCTCTGTAATCACAACATGAGATAGCGTCTCTACTAATTTCACCGGATCCTTTTGCTCTATCTGTGCGGTTTCAGCCGCCAGCGCTTGGCCACTTAACAAGCCAAAGAACAACCAGCCTAAAATGAGTTGTTTCATTTTGCCTCTCCCTTATCACTCAGCTTCACCAGAAACTGACCAATCAAATTCTCCAATACCAAGGCAGACTGAGTCATAGCAATTTCATCCCCATCCTGCAACACATCCTCTTCTCCTCCAGGCGTTAAACCAATGTATTGATCACCCAAAAGGCCTGAAGTCAGAATCGCCGCTGAGGTATCTATGGGCAGCTCATTATAGTTGCTATAAATTTTCATATCCACTTGTGCCATAAAAGTCTGCTTATCTAAAAAGATTCGTTCCACACGCCCCACAACCACACCACTCACTTTTACAGGTGCGCGCACTTTTAAGCCGCCTATATCTTGAAACTTAGCACTCAAATGATAAGAGGGACGGTCTTGAATACTGGAGAAGTTGCTCACCTGCAAAGCAATAAAGGTTAACGCAAATATCGCCATTAAGACAAAAAGCCCCACCCATACTTCAATTTTGGTTTGTTGTTTCATTCCCAATTCCTAATTAAAACTGTAACTGCTCAGATTGCCCCTGAAATTCGTCAATTCAAGGCGGGAAATGTTCGTTCAGTAAACGACCATTTTCCAACGCAGAAGTGGCGGATTTCAGGGGTGAGCTGAGTCGTTACTTAGAACATTAAAGCCGTTAATATAAAGTCTAAAGCCAATACCCCCAAAGAGGCGTGAACAACTGTTTTTGTTGTAGCAGAGCTCACCCCTTCTGAGGTGGGCATGGCCTCTTCTCCTTGAAACAGTGCCACCGCAGCAATCAAAAAGGCAAAAGCAATGGACTTTATAATCCCGTTTATCACATCTTCCTGCCAATCCACTTGGCTGGTCATCTGTGACCAAAATGCGCCAGAATCAACTCCTAACCAATCCACAGCCACCAAATAGCCACCCCAAATGCCCAACCCTGTAAACATGAGCGTCAGCAGAGGCAAGGTAATTAAGGCTGCAAAAAACCGAGGGGCAAAAATAAACTTTTTCGGATCCACTGCCATCATCTCTAAAGCGGAGAGCTGCTCAGTGGATTTCATCAACCCAATCTCAGCGGTCAATGCAGAACCAGCACGGCCAGCAAATAGCAGCGCAGCAACAACAGGCCCCAACTCACGAAGTAGCGATAAAGCGGTCATGGTGCCCACCGCCTCCTCCGAATTAAAATCTACCAATACATTATAGCCCTGTAGTGCCAACACCATTCCTACAAACAGACCTGCTGTTAAGATAATGGGCAAAGAGAGCACACCGGTGACATAAATCTGTTTAAATAACAATGGAAAACGGCGAAGCACATAGGGCAGTGCTGGGAACATAGAAAGCACAAATAGAAAGCCTCTGCCCAGCGTGGCAAAAAAAGCAATGGCTCGCTGCCCCAATGTTTGCAACAACCTCACAAATCTGTTCATGCCAACTCCCCTGCTAAAACATCTTCCATATAGGGTTTAGCGGGATAGTGGTAAGGCACAGGACCATCGGGCAAGCCTTGCAAAAACTGGGCAACAAATGGAGAGTCCACATGAAGAATTTCGTCCTTACTGCCTTGAGCAACCACTTTGCCTGCCGACATGACACAGACATAATCCGCAATGGAGAGCACCTCATTCACATCATGGGAAACCACGACACTGGTCAAACCTTGCAAACTGTCACTCATTTTTTTTATCAATGAAACCAACACTCCCATAGTGATGGGATCTTGTCCCACAAAGGGCTCATCATAAAAAATCATCTCAGGGTCCAGCACCATTGCCCGTGCCAGTGCCACCCGCCGAGCCATCCCCCCTGAAAGCTGTGCGGGCTTTAACTGTTGCGCCCCTCTCAGCCCCACCGCTTGCAGTTTCATCAAAACTAAAGAGCGAATTAACTCTTCAGAAAGGTCGGTGTGTTCGCGCAAGGGAAAGGCCACATTGTCATAAACCGTTAAATCGGTCAACAAAGCCCCACTCTGAAACAGCATCCCCAAAGTTTTTCGCATCTGATAGAGTCGATTTCGGGACATTTTCTGCACATCTTCTCCATTGATAAAAATGTGCCCACTATCTGGCTGTAACTGCCCAGCGATCAACTTTAACAAGGTCGTTTTTCCCGTGCCACTGGGCCCCATAATAGCGGTAATCCGGTTGCGGGGAATTTTCAAAGAGAAACCATCAAAAATTTTGCGACTGCCACGACAAAAGGTCAGATCTTCAATCTCAATAATGGCATCCGTGACCGTTTCTTGCTCAGACATTCAAACTTCCTTGGCGATTAGGTTGAAACCTTTACGATAAAAATAAAATGAGACAACACTGACTCACATGCAAAGACCTCGATTACTGCTATTGTGAGCAATTTGCTTAAATGAAGCAAGCTTATTTCACATAAGAGTTACTTATCCAAGCGAACAAAGTTCTTTGAGGGCACTTTGTACTAGCCGTGCATTCACCTTATCAAAAGGGCTATTTAGGTTAACATCTCCAACAATAACTTTAAAGATTGAGCTAACTCAGCCTTTTCTGGCGCTTTAAAGTTTTCGCCCTCTCTTCCCACAAACACCGGCAGATCGACAACGCCTGTTTCCTGCTCTATTTGACCTATCTGTTTGGCAAACGCCTTTGCCCACCCCCCCTGAGCTTTGGCATCCGTCAACTCTAAGGGATAAATCCCCAACCAAGCGACTCGACCTTCACACGCCTGTCTGTATAAATCTGACTCAACATGTGTAAGTGTTGCACTCTCTACCACCCCACCACAATAGCAACCCAATAACTGAATCACTTGTTGCAACTGCTGTGTTTCAGAGGCTGTAAGTGCCCGTTCTACCGACAGATAAAATAGAAAAGGCGGTTGGTCAATATAGGCTTCTCTATCATCAAAGTCATCCTCATCTAAGCTCACTGCCTCGACCATCTCCTCACAGGCTTCACTGTCCCATAGAAGCCACTGATTATGAGGTACCAATACAGTACGAAAATAGTTAGCATAAAAATCCAGTTGCCAATCCTCTGGTAAATCTTCAGGATAAAACTTTCCAACCCACTGAGACCACTGCCAACCATAACACCCAACTCTTATTAAACTCATTACACCACCTCATAAATATAGTTTATTTACCCTATAAATTAAGGTAAAATACCCAACTTTAAAACTTGCTCATGGAACCCTTATGACCGAATTAATCTTGCCCGCTATTGTACTGGTAATTGGCCTTTTTTTACTGGTAAAAAGCTCAGATTATTTCATTGAAGGGGCAGCTAGCACCGCCATTCATCTCAATATTGCACCGCTCATTATCGGGGTCGTGGTGCTCGGCTTTGGCACCTCCATGCCAGAGATTATCGTCTCCGTGCTAGCCTCCTTAGATGGTAGCCCAGGACTAGCAATTGGTAATGTAGTGGGTTCCAATATTGCCAATATCGGTTTGGTTCTCGGGTTTGCCGCCTTAATTGCTCCCATTGTTGTTAAATCATCAATCCTTAAACGAGAACTTCCACTACTACTTGTTATCAGTAGCGCAGGCATCTTATTAATTATTGATGGTGACCTAGATAGAGTGGACGGAATCCTTCTTCTCGCCACGCTCATTGGCGTCATGTTTTGGATGATTAAAGCCAATAGTACACCTACAGCCAAAGCTGATCCTATGGAATCAGAAATTGAACAAGAGTTGAAAGAGATTCCTCATCTCACCCTTAAACAATCCCTTACCTACCTGATTTTAGGTTTAGTTGTCCTAATGGTCAGTGCCAAAATGATGGTGTGGGGGGCTGTAGAGATTGCCCATCTGTTTGGCGTTTCCGAAATGATTATTGGTCTAACCATTGTTGCCGTAGGCACCAGCCTTCCTGAATTAGCCGCTGCTATAGCAGCAGCCCGAAAAAATGAAGCTGACCTGATGATCGGCAATATTCTCGGCTCCAACCTATTTAACCTACTCGCCGTCATGTCCATGCCTGCTCTCATTGCACCTGGCAAGATTGATCACACCGTTCTACTGTTAGACTACCCCATTATGCTGTTGCTCACCCTAGCAATGCTACTGGTGGCCCTTCCTCGAAAAGGGGCTGCGGAAATTACCCGTTTTGAAGGTGCTGTTTTGCTAGGCGCCTATATTGCCTATCTCGTCTTTTTATATTATCGTATGGTTTCCGCCTAACTTTTGAGATACTCATGACTTTCTCTACTGACCTCCTAAAAAAAGCCAGCAATATTAAACTGCTTCTGCTCGATGTAGATGGCGTGCTTACCGACAACAAACTGTTTTATGGTGACAATGGTGTGGAGTATAAAAGCTTCCACACTCGAGATGGCCACGGCATGGTGATGCTACAAAAGAGTGGCATTGAAATTGGCATTATCACTGGGCGAAAATCAGAACTGGTCAAACGCCGAATGCAGGATTTAAAAGTGGCGCATCTCTATCAAGGCGTGCCTGATAAACTGCCAACCTTTCTTAGCCTAGTGGAAAAGCTTGGGCTAGAGATGGAAGAGATTGCCTATATGGGAGATGATATTTTAGATCTGCCCATTCTCTCACGAGTGGGGCTCTCAAGTACCGTTGTCAATGCAGACCCAGAAGTTTTAAGTCGAGTCGATTTTATCTCACAATACAAAGGGGGAGAAGGAGCCGTACGCGAGCTGTGTGAGCTAATTCTCAAATCTCAAGACCTCTGGCAGCAACACATGGACTTTTATCTTCGGCCATGAGTCGCATTAAACGCCTACTGCCTTGGCTTCTATTGGCTATTCTCACCCTGAGCATTTTGCAGCACCTTACCCCTACTACTCGCAAGCCTGCGACTCAAGATGACTCAACCCAGCCCAAAACACAATGGAAGATTACCCAGGTTCACCGCTGGCAACTTGACCTCAACCAGTCTGAACAGACCTACCTACAAGCTCAATCTGCCACACAAACTCAGCAGAACGGACAACAACGCCTCTCCTTCATCCAGCCGCAAATTGTCGCCATCAGCTTAGACAAAGCCCGCTATATTGAAAGCCAGAAAGGAGAGCTATTTAAAACCCAACAGCAGCAAACCCTCACACTAAAAGGTGCGGTTAAAATCCTCAGCCAATCCTCTAATCATGCCAACGATGCCCCTCTCCAAACCCTCACCACCGCTCTTGCCACCTTTGACCTTACAAAGCAGCTTTTACAGGCGCCAGGGTTTGTTAAAATAACCCAACCCAATATTGAAATCACTGGCATTGGATTGACTGCTCAGCTAAAGCAGGAGCAGTACCAGCTAAAATCATCTGTAACCACCCGTTATCAAAAAGAGCCTCATACCACACCATGACGCATGCCATAAAACAACTTTGCCAACGCCTTCTGCTTATACTGCTCCCCTTCTGGCTGACGCCAGTTTTGAGTGCCGAAAATGCTCCAAACGCTACCAACGCAGAAGACCCTGACACTCAAAAGCCATTAGAGATTAAAGCCGATCAACTCCAATTCTCAAGCAAGCTGGGTAAAAGTGTCTATATTGGTCATGTAGTGATTACTCAAGGTTCTATGGAACTAAAAGGGGATAAGGTGATTCTGTTTCACCCTCAGCAAAAAATTCAAAAAGTGGAAGTCTATGGTCACCCAGCACAATTTAAAAAATACCTCGCCGCAGACAAAAAATGGGTTCGAGGCCATGCCCAAACCATTATTTATCGAGCACAGCTCAATAAAATTCAACTAACCGGCCAAGCTTTTTTGCAACAAGGAGAAGACAACCAAATCTCTGGGCCTGAATTGATCTATGATCTCAAACAACAAACCCTGCAAGCTCAGCCTACATCCACTGAAAAATCTCGCATTCATGTCATCATTCAACCTCAATCGGTAGAGAAACCCTAATGGCACACTTTTATGCAAGGAGCTTAGCCAAAGCCTATAAAAAGCGCATTGTCGTCACCTCTGTGGACATTGATGTTTACAGTGGCCAAGTGGTGGGGCTGCTAGGGCCTAACGGTGCTGGTAAAACCACCACCTTCTATATGATGATGGGGTTGGTGACCAATGATGCTGGGGAAATCTACCTAGACCAAGAAGAGATCTCCCATCTACCGATTCATGAAAGAGCCAAAAAAGGCATCGGCTACCTGCCTCAAGAGGCCTCTGTCTTCCGCAAACTCACCGTAGAAGAGAATATTATGGCTATTTTAGAAATGCGACCTGAGCTGAGTAGAGATCAACGTGCACAAAAATATGAAGCCCTGATGGATGATCTGCAAATTGGTCACATCACCACCCAACTTGGGCAAGCCCTATCTGGCGGTGAGCGACGACGCGTTGAGATCGCCCGTGCACTGGCAATGGAACCCAAATTTGTTCTGCTAGACGAACCTTTTGCTGGAGTCGATCCCATCTCGGTCAAAGACATTCAAGGCATTATTCGTCACTTAAAAGAGAAAGGTATTGGCATCCTGATTACAGACCATAATGTACGAGAAACCCTTGGAGTATGCGATACCGCCTATATTCTCCATGCAGGCACCATTTTAGCCACTGGTACCCCGGAACAGATATTACAAAACCCTCAAGTTCGACAAGTATATCTCGGGGAAGATTTTAAATAGCTGCTCCCTCCTGCAAATTGCTTATGATATACTAAACACAGGCCAACTCAATAATGAACGCCTTTAGCTTAGGCAGATGCAAGAACATAAGATAACATCCGCCCTGCTAAACCATTGAGTTTCTCATAACAATCCTCAATAGTTAAAGATCTGAGGATTTAATAAGGAGTAAAACATGCAAATTAATATTACTGGACATCACATTGAAATTACCGATGCGCTTCGTGATTATGTGACTGAAAAAATGAAAAAATTGACCCGACACTTTGATCATGTCACCAAAGCCAATGTGATATTAACTGTTGAACCTCACAAGGTTCAGCGTGCAGAAGCAGAACTTCATGCACCCGGTGCTGACCTGTTTGCCAAAGCTGAAAAAGATGATATGTATGCTGCCATTGATGCGATGGTAGATAAGTTAGACCGTCAAGTGATTAAATACAAAGAAAAACTTACCGACCATCACCAAAAATCAGGTGGCATCAATGGTATTGAAAGTGTTGCTGAAGAAGCTTAATTAAACTTTCTATTATCAAACTTGATAAGGGCTCATTATAGAGCCCTTTTTTATGCCTACTTTCTTATTGACTGATAACAGAGTCCACCACATGAGCGAAAAACTTCTCTCCACTGACAAAACACAAATCACAAACCACCTACTCAAAGCACTAGAACAAAACAACCTGATCCAGCTCGAAGCACTCATCCAGACGCTTTCTAAAGAGGACATCGCCGAAATTTTAGAGGCAACACCTCCGGCTCAAAGGAATGCTTTGTGGGACAAACTGCCACCCGAAACTCAAGGAGAGGTGCTGGCACACCTCAATGAAGAGGTTAAAAATAGCCTCCTGAATCGACTCAACCAAGACGAAATTGTAGAGATTGCCGAAGACTTAGAGACCGATGAACTGACCGACTTAGTGCAATCTCTGGAAGAGGATGAAAAGCAGCAACTTTTAGAAGCATTAAATGATCAAGAGCGACAAGCGGTAGAGCAAGCCCTGCGCTATCCTGAGGACACCGCCGGTGGTCTAATGAACACCGATATTGTCGCTGTACGAGAAGATGTCACTGTGAGCGTCGCCCTGCGTTATCTACGCAAGCTCGGAGAGTTACCCGAGAATATGCATGAGCTCTATGTGAAAGACCGTCAAGGCCACTATGTCGGCACACTTCCCATCACCCAACTCATCACCCAAGATGAAGAAACCCTGATCGCTAAATTGGTAGACAAGTCCCAACCCAGCATTAAAGCCTACACCCCTGCCAAAGAAGTGGCTCACTTGTTTGAAAAATATGACCTTATCTCTGCCGCAGTGGTGGATGAAAATGGCAAACTCTTAGGGCGCATTACGGTTGATGATGTGGTGGACATTATCCGTGAAGAAGCAGAACATGCACAGATGGCCAGTGCCGGTTTGGACGAAGACGACGACCTTTTTGCGCCTCCAGTTAAATCCGCCAAACGCCGCACCTTCTGGCTGGGCATCAACCTCCTCACCGCTGTCGCCGCTTCGATGGTCATCGGCCTGTTTGACGGCACCATTCAACAAATCGTCGCCCTAGCAGTGCTCATGCCCATTATTGCCAGTATGGGCGGCATTGCCGGTACGCAAACCGCCACCATAGTCATTCGAGCCATTGCAACCGGCAAGTTGACGCCCAGTAACAGCCGTGCCCTGCTCTATAAAGAGGTGGGCGTTGGCTTTCTTAATGGCCTCACTTGGGCTGTGCTCACCGGTGTGGCCGTCGCCTGGCTCTATCATGACCTATCCCTCGCAGGCATTTTCTCCGCAGCCATGATGATTAACTTAGTAGCTGCCGCCTTAGCCGGAGCACTCATCCCCCTCATTCTGCATCGCTTAAAGATAGATCCAGCACTCGCCTCTGGCCTACTGCTGACGACTGTGACCGATGTTTTAGGCTTTTTTGTCTTTTTAGGGCTCGCAACATGGCTGCTGATTTAATCAGCACTTCCTTAATGCTCTCGGGTTGCAACAAATTTGAGATTGGACCAGCGTTCTTCTGTGAGCTGCAAGTTGACCCGCGTTGGCGCAATATAAACCAACTGATCCGCCGCATCATAGGCCACATTTTCACGCACCTTGGATAGGAACTTATCAATTTCTGCAGGTTCGCCCAGCACCCAACGCGTCGTGGCAACATTGACCGGCTCAAACTGGCAAGATACCTTATATTCATCTTTAAGCCGTTGTGCCACGACCTCAAACTGCAAAATCCCCACGGCGCCCAAAATCAAATCATTATTGGCAATGGGACGAAATAGCTGCGTCGCCCCCTCCTCTGAAAGCTGCTTGAGTCCCTTCTGCAGGGCTTTCATCTTCATGGGGTCTTTTAACACCGCGCGACGGAACAGCTCTGGGGCAAAGTTGGGAATGCCGGTGAACTTCAAATCTTCTCCCTGAGTAAAGGTATCCCCAATTTGAATGGTGCCGTGATTATGCAAGCCAATAATATCCCCAGGATAAGCTTCCTCCGCCTGCTCTCGCTTATTGGCAAGGAAAGTAATCGCCTTGGCCACTCGAATCTCTTTGCCAATGCGTACATGCTTTAGCTTCATGCCCTTTTCAAACTTACCGGAAACAATGCGCATAAAGGCAACGCGATCTCGATGCTGAGGATCCATATTCGCCTGAATCTTAAAGATAAAGCCTGTTAACTGAGGCTCTTCAGCTGAAACAAACCGCTCCTTAGCCCCTCGGCCAGCAGGCGGTGGCGCATAATCCGCAAAGCCATCTAGTAGCTCTTGCAAGCCAAAGTTATTCACCGCTGAACCAAAAAATACGGGCGTGAGCTCTCCCGCTAAAAAGCGCTCCAAATCAAACTCATGGCTGGCACCACGCACCAGCTCAATTTCATCTCGCAACTCTTCAGCCTGTTCACCCAAAATTTCATCTAACAAAGGATTGTTCAACCCTTCAATGATTAAACCTTGTGAAGCATGAATCCCATCAGCTTTTTCAAACAAGCGAATGGTGTCATTACCAAGGTGATAGATGCCTTTAAAGCGCTTGCCCATGCCAATCGGCCAGGTTAACGGAGCACAGTCAATCTTGAGTACCGATTCCACTTCGTCCATCAAATCAATCGGGTCACGCCCTTCGCGGTCAAGCTTATTGATAAACGTTAAAATCGGCGTATCGCGTAGGCGACACACTTCCATCAATTTAATGGTTCGTTCCTCAACCCCCTTGGCCACATCTATCACCATCAAAGCAGAATCCACCGCCGTAAGCGTACGATAGGTATCCTCTGAGAAATCCTCATGCCCTGGGGTATCCAGTAGATTGATAATCACCTCTTTATAAGGAAACTGCATCACTGATGAAGCCACCGAGATTCCACGCTCTTGCTCCATCTTCATCCAGTCAGATGTGGCATGACGATCGGTTTTTCGACTCTTCACCGCTCCAGCCAACTGAATGGCCCCCCCATAAAGCAATAGCTTTTCGGTAACCGTTGTTTTCCCCGCATCGGGGTGAGAGATAATGGCAAAAGTTCGCCGTTTGTTTTTTTCTAAAATTAAAGACATTTTCTTTTCTCAAAAAATGGCAAAATCCCCAGTCCTGCCAATTGTTTTCACTTCTTTTGAGACCTTTGCACGAGTGAGACGCTAGCTAAAAATGAGATAAAATTTACCTAATCAAGGCGGGAAACGCAGCCAATAGCCAGCTATTGGCAAGTTTTCCAACGAAGAGTAGGAAAGTTTTAGCCATTTTTAGCCGTGTATTCATCTCGTTCAAAGGTCTCTTAATGGCAGGACTGGGGATTTTGAACAGGTTTATTGTTTTTGCGCTTGTTTTTGTGCCAATTTGGCCTGCCTTTTCGCTTCAGCTTCCAAAAAGGCTCTTTGTAACTCGGCTTCTGCCTCTTCCGCACTAGGTCCAGTTTTCTCAGGCTTCATTAAATCTGCCTTCGACACCCCAAGTGCCAAAGCGATTGCACTGGCGATATAGGTGGAGGAGTAAGTTCCCACCACAATCCCCACAATCAATGCCAAAGCAAAGTCATGAATAATTTCGCCACCCAAAAAGAACAGGGCCAATAGCACCACCAAGGTGGTCAATGAGGTCATAATGGTACGAGAGAGCGTCTGATTGACCGCCACATTGGTCACCTCCACGGGCGTACCCTCTCGCATGGTGCGAAAGTTCTCTCGCACACGGTCAAACACCACAATGGTATCATTCAGCGAGTAACCGATAACCGCTAGAATGGCCGCTAAAACGGTCAAGTCAAACTGCAACTGTGTCCAAGCAAAGACCCCAAGAGTAATAATGACATCGTGAATCAAAGCCGCTACAGAACCAACAGCAAAGCGAAATTCAAACCGCAAAGCCACATAAATGAGAATGCCAATCAATGCATAGATAACCGCTAAGGCGCCATCTTCGGTGAGCTCATCGCCCACTTGTGGCCCCACAAACTCCACTCGACGCACATCAATTTTGCCATCATCAGCGCGCAGCGCATCAAGTACCTTATTGCTAATCTGAGCCGAGTTCATACCCTCTTGCGGGGCGATACGAATCAGCACATCCTCGGCAGAGCCAAAGTTTTGTACGGTGGCAGACTCAAATCCGGTCTTCTGCAGGGTGCCTCGAATCTTATCAATATCAGCTGGCTTATCGTAAGCCAACTCAATAATGGTGCCCCCGGTAAAATCAATACCAAGATTGAGCCCTTTCACAAATAGCCCCACCAAGGAACCGATGACCAGCACAATGGAAATGGCCATTGCCAATTTCCGTTGCCCCATAAAATCAATCATTTTCTGTTGTTCCATCTTATTCTCCTAAATGGACAGCTTTTCAACGGGCTTATTGCCGTAGAGCCAGTTGACAATAGCACGGGTACCGACGATGGCTGTGAACATTGAGGTGATAATCCCAATGCTTAAGGTAATGGCAAACCCTTTAATGGGCCCAGTCCCAAAACTAAAGAGCACAATCGCCGCCAATAAGGTAGTGATATTGGCATCAGCAATGGTAATAAAGGCCTTCTCGTAGCCGGCATGAATCGCCTGCTGCACAGAACCATTTTTCAGCTCTTCTCGAATCCGTTCAAAAATCAATACATTGGCATCTACCGCCATCCCCACGGTAAGCACAATCCCTGCAATCCCAGGCATGGTCAATGTGGCTTGCAATAGAGAAAGAACGGCAACAATCAGAACCAAGTTCAGCACCAGTGCCATATTGGCAATCATGCCAAACACCTTATAGCGCCAAGCCATAATCACCAGCACCAATAAGAAGCCGACCACAACCGACATAAAGCCTTGGCGAATATTATCCGCTCCTAAGCTCGGCCCAATGGTGCGTTCTTCTACAATCTCCATTGGTGCTGCCAAAGAGCCGGCACGCAAAAGCAGAGCCAAGTCTTGAGCTTCTTGAGGGCTGTCTAATCCAGTAATCTGGAAACGGTTAGAGAACTGTCCTCGAATCACCGCCGCATTGATGACATCTTTAGTGGTAATGCGTTTTTTCACCTCTTTACCATCTTTTTGTACTTTTAACAGATGGTTTTCAATATAGACCACCGCCATACGGTTACCAATATTATGCTTGGTCGTCTCATTCATCTTGCGCCCACCAGCAGAATCCAAAGTCACGCTCACCTCCGGTGAACCGGACTGAGTATCAATGCCGGACTGGGCATTCACCACATTATCCCCTGAAACAATAATATTCCGTTTCAACAATATCGGACGACCATCACGAAAGTGGTACAACTTGGCACCATGGGGTGCATAGCCACTCTTTTCAGCTCGATAAGGGTCACCCTTCTCTTCCACCAAGCGGAACTCTAAAGTCGCTGTCGCCCCCAAGATCTCTTTGGCACGCGCAGTATCCTGCACACCAGGCAATTCCACCACTATGCGACGCTCACCCTGTTGCTGAATGACAGGTTCTGCCACGCCTAACTCATTGATTCGGTTACGCAAGGTAGTGATATTCTGCTTCAGAGCGTATGATTTCGCCTCTTTAATCGCCTTTTGCGAAAGCTTGAGAATCACCTTAGGTGGCTGAGTCTCTGGTTGCGGTTGCACGATAAAATCAGATGCATATTTTTTCTGAATCGCTTGCAACCCCTTCTCAAAATTAGCCTTATCCTTAAATGCAATCTCCAACTGCTGATTGTCATAGGCCACGCTCAGATAACGGGCCCTCACCTCTCGCAAGCTGGCCTTAATCTCATCCACATAACGCAGATAGTGCTTGGTAATGGCGGCATCCATGTCCACATCCATTAAAAAGTGCACCCCGCCCCGCAAATCTAGGCCTAAATACATCGGTTGCGCCCCAATGGCCCGCAACCACTCCGGGGTCGCTGGCGCCAAGTTTAATGCGACCACCGCTTTACGATCCAGAAGCTTTTTAATCACGCTTTTGGCTTTTAACTGGTCTTCAGAGCTGGTCAAGCGAATCAAGATTTTGCCCCCTTCAAACTTGGCAGACTTAACTTGAATGCCCGCCTGTTCTAAAGCCTGCAAAACCTGCTTTTCTACTGCTGCATCAAACTGCACAGACTTTGCTGGTGAAACCTGCACCGCAGGATCATCACCATAAATATTGGGCAGTGCATAGAGAATCCCCAGCACGGTGACCAGTACCAGCAAGACATATTTCCAAGTGGGGTATTGATTTGAAATCACTTTTTGTTGCGATTGGAACATAATTCTATCCATTCAGAAGCTTTTGGAGATAGGCTTAAAGTGCCCAAAACGACAAAAGGGGCACGCGCCCCTTTGTCCAAAAAATTTACCTTTATTCGCCTTTTAAGGTGCCTTTTGGCAATACTCGCGAAATATTCTGGCGTTCAACTTTTACAATCACATTGTCTGCAATTTCAACATCCACAAACACATCACCAAGGTCACGAATTTTTCCTGCAACCCCACCATAGGTCACAATCTCGTCCCCTTTCTTAAGAGACTCTACCATTTTTTTATGCTCTTTTACTTTCTTCTGTTGAGGGCGAATCAACAAAAAGTAAAACACCACAAACAGCAACACTAAAGGCAATAACTGCATCAATGGATCCCCTTGAGGCGCAGCTGCCGCGCCTTCTGCCATCGCATCACTAATTAAAAACATTTTTTACTCCTTTTACCTTTTAATAAAGTCGTCGTATTGTGGCATAAAAGCCAATAAAAATCACCCATCATAATGATTTAAATAACTGCGCATGAGAGCCTATTCGTACCAAGATTAACGACGCTTGCGTCAAAGTATAGATCACCAAGCAATCGCCACCAAGATGAAACTCTCTAAAATCCCGCCACTCTCCTTTAAGAGCGTGATCTTTAGCCTCTTCAGGCAATGGATTCTCTGCCAATAACAAACTCAAAAAAGTGATAAGATTTTCAAACTGCCCGTCAGATAAAGTGACCTTTCTCAAGTCCTTTTTAAAGCTTTTACTGCGTTGCAAACTCAAGGGCATCTATACAAGCTCGTTTTTTAACGCTTCAATAGAATAGGCTTCTAAATCTTCCCCCTTTCTGACCGAACGCATTGCAGCTTGAGTCTCTTCATTCGGAATTTTGACTTGAAAAGGTAAGCCGTTATGTTGAACAATCATTCTTGTAAAAATATTGACCGCTTCCGAATAATTTAACCCTAGCTGGGCTAAAATCTCTCGAGAAGCCTTCAACGCCTCTTCTTCAACACGAATCGTCGTTTGAACTTTCATTGTCCTCTCCTCATGCTCTATAAATCTCTGTCCATTGTACACCAAATAACATACAAACTACAGAGGTAGAGATTTACAATGATGGAACAGGCTCACCTCTTTGAGCATAAAACTCTGCGACAAAAGCCTCTAACCGCTGTTCATTAATTGCTTCCCGCAACCCCTTCATCAAACTTTGATAATAGTGCAGGTTATGAATGGTATTAAGCCGCGCGCCTTGAATCTCACCACACTTATCTAAATGGTGTAGATAAGCACGGGTATAGTTTTGGCAGGTGTAGCAATCACATTTGGCATCTAAAGGCTCCAAACTGGTTTTGTGTTTGGCATTGCGAATCTTCACTACACCATCATGTGTAAAGAGGAACCCATTGCGGGCATTGCGGGTCGGAATCACGCAATCAAACATATCAATCCCCCGACGCACCGCCTCCACAATATCTTCTGGCTTGCCCACCCCCATCATATAACGCGGTTTATCCTTTGGCATATGAGGCTCTGTAAAGTCCAACGTGCCCATCATCTCCTCTTTGGGCTCCCCTACAGAAAGCCCACCAATGGCATAGCCATCAAAGCCAATCTCTTGCAATGCTTGAATCGACTCTACGCGCAAATCTTCATACATACCCCCTTGCACTATACCAAACAGAGCCGCTGGGTTATCACCGTGAGCGACCTTAGAGCGTTTGGCCCACCGTAGCGAGAGCCGCATTGACTCGGCTGCCACTGTATGTGTAGCGGGATAAGGGGTGCACTCATCAAAGATCATCACAATATCTGAGCCTAATTTCCGCTGCACTTCCATAGACTCTTCAGGGCCCATAAAAATTTTAGAACCATTAATCGGACTTTGAAACAGCACCCCCTCTTCGGTGATCTTGCGCATCTTGCCTAAGCTGAAAACTTGAAACCCGCCAGAGTCGGTTAAGATGGGGCCTTTCCAGTTAATAAAGTCATGCAAGTCACCATGCAGCTCAATAATCTCCGTGCCGGGTCGCAAAGAGAGGTGAAAGGTGTTTCCCAAAATAATCTGCGCGCCTGTAGCAGCCACCTCTTCTGGCATCATCGACTTCACCGACCCATAAGTGCCCACCGGCATAAAGGCTGGGGTATCCACTACCCCTCGCTCAAACTGCATCTGCCCCCGGCGGGCTCTGCCATCGGTTTGCATCAAAGTAAATTTCATAATTTATCTGTCTCTCATCGTTTGCGATGCACCAACATGGCATCGCCATAAGAAAAAAATCGATACCCCTGCTCAATGGCGTGTTGATACGCCTGCATGGTTTTATCATAACCTGCAAAAGCAGAGACCAGCATAATCAAGGTAGATTCTGGCAGGTGAAAGTTGGTCAACAACAGATCCACCACCTGAAATTGATAACCTGGCGTGATAAAAATATCAGTCTCTCCAGAGTAGGCTTGCAGTGGCTTGCCTTTTTCTGTCTCACTGAATCGTGCGGCACTTTCCAAACAGCGAACTGAAGTGGTGCCCACCGCCACCACCCGTCCACCTTTGGCTCGGGTGTCAGCAATCTTATCCACCAGTTCAGGGGAAATCTCAATGGCTTCAGAGTGCATGGTGTGCTCTGAAATATCGTCCACCTGCACAGGCTTAAAGGTGCCAGCCCCCACATGTAGCGTAACAAATCCTATCTCAACCCCCTGTTGTTGAATTTTTTCCAGTAGGGCTTCATCAAAGTGTAAACCAGCTGTAGGTGCCGCCACCGCGCCAGGCTTTTCTCCATAAACGGTCTGATAGCGAGATTGATCCTCCGCTTCATCACTTCGTTCAATATAGGGAGGCAGGGGCATATGACCATGGGTCTCAATTAAAGAGAGGATTGAAGCACCTTCTTCTGTGCCCACCAAGGCCAATTCAAATAGTGCCCCCTCTCTGCCCAGCACCTCTATCTCAAAAGCCTCAGCAATCTGCAACCTAGCACCGGCTTTAGGGGCATTGCTGGCTCGAATATGGCTCAATACCCTGCGCTCATCTAGCACCCGCTCAATCAGCAACTCAACCTTACCACCGGTTATTTTCTGCCCAAAAAGTCGAGCAGGAATCACCTTGGTGTTGTTAAACACCATTAAATCATTAGGCTGCAAAAATTCTAAAATCTGCGGAAATTGACAGTCCTGCAGCGCACCACTGGGCTGCATGACCAACAAACGACTGTCCGTACGCTGTTTGGGAGGATATTGAGCAATCAGCTCAGAGGGAAGGTCAAAATAGAAATCTTGGCGTTTCAAGGCTTAAACCGCTTTTAAGTTAAAAGCGGTATTCTACTGAAAAAACTCGCTTGAAATACATCAAATCTGCACCTAAATATCAACCAAAGGCTGAAAACTAGGAAGGTTTAAAGCTTTAAAATTTTTGGGCCACGGTGTAGAAAGCTTACAAAGCAACCGTAATTGCTCAGGTGCATCAGTGTTAAGCTTTTCAACAACAATACGAAAATCACTAGGATTCTCTTCAAATAACT
>CAYOOU010000021.1:0-18435 GCA_964405635.1 uncultured Piscirickettsiaceae bacterium | reverse complement strand
TCTATTCAACCTTTAACTTACGCTCAAAAAAACAGAAGTCAAGCACTTCAGGAGGAATAAATTTTGCCATCCGGCCTGCATCTAATTGAAAATGGCGCTGATGACCATTTTCAGCCTCCAAATCAAAGCTCACGGTTTGCCCTTTTTTTAACGCTTGCTTGAGCAAAGCCATAAATTCTGCCGCTTCCTCTTTAGTCTCTCGACTGGTGGATACTGGTGTATTTTGGTTCACAAATTCAAAGAAAAAAGTCATGCCCAATAGCCCAGGTGTTTGCGGAAAACTCACCTTAAAATGCTTACTCAGATAGCGAGTTTGCCCACCCACATACACCTCGGCTTCCACCTCATTATCTCCCGCCCTGACGGTTAAATCTTGATTATCGTTATAAATAAAACCAAATTTCTCAAATTTTTTGGCAAGATTGACCAGCTCCCCGTCTTCTTTTAGCTTATCCGCCTCTTCAACATAGATCACCTTAAAACTTGAGAGGTAAGGACCACAACGCATAAAAAATCCAGCTTGGTGGCGATAATCTTTAGGGGCATAAATAATTTGTGCATGAGAAACCTTATCGGTAAAGTCATCTTGTTTATAGTGCACCTTAAAACTATCAATCAGCAGTTTGGGGTCCTTGGCATTAGGGTGTTCGACCAATAGATACTCCCCTGCCCAAGCGATAGACGAAAAAACCAAGCTTAAAAAAATTCCTGATAGCATTTTTACAAACATACTTCCTCCTTTAAGGGCACCACCTTAAGTATCTATTTCTAAACCCAACGGCAGACACACCAAAAAACTCAATACTGGTTACAAAGATAACCCAAAACCAATATTTTAGCCAACTAGATTAAGCAAAAAGACACCTAGATAATCTTTTATTGCAATCAAAACTTAAAGATATCTTTGTATAAGTTAGGTACAAGATAAAAATGAGATAGAATTTTTCTAAACAAGACGAAAAACGCGGGAAATGGCCTGCTATTGGCAAGTTTTCCAACACAGAACAGGGAGATTTTAGCCATTTTTATTCGTGCACTCATCTCGTGAAAAGGTCTCTTAAGCCTAGCTTCAAATGTATTCCCCCTAAACCTACAGATAAATTGCTAAAATACCCCTTTTTTATCTGACGCTTAACCCTACCCATGCCTTCAGCCAAACTGTTTCAAGTGGATTTTTCTCGGCACTGCCCTGCTTTATGGCTGATAGGCGGGTTGAGTTTATTGCATCTATTGCTGGCAGGACGAGTGAATTTAAGTGTCGATGAAGCGCACTATGCCCTTTATGGCTTAAAGCTAGACTGGAGCTATTTTGACCACCCGCCGATGGTAGGTTGGCTCAATGCACTCCCCGCACACTTTTTCCCTTCGGACTTTGGCATGCGACTGCTGCCCATTGCACTCTATGCTTTGAGCAACTGGATTTTGTATCGCCTCACCCTACGCCTCTTTAGCCAACACCCACAAGCCCCTTGGCTAGGATTTTGGACACTGGTGCTTTTAAACTCAGGCATTATGATGCAACTACTCAGCCAGTCGATGTTGCCTGATGCCCCTTTGATGGTGTTTTCCCTGCTGGTGATTTGGCAAACCCTCAACCTACGACAAGCCCCAACCCTAAAAAATTGGGCACTGTTAGGCTTGTGGCTTGGGCTCGCGGGGCTCTCTAAATACACCGCCGTGACACTGGTTTTTTCTCTCATTTTGCTGGTGATTGTTGAGCGTCGCTGGTGGTGGTTTAGTTGGCGATATGAATTTTATAATGCAGGCATTCGAGGGCTGCTACTAGCCGTGGCCATAGCCTCTCTACTCATCTCCCCTGTGCTCTACTGGAATGCCACCCATGACTGGATTTCCATACTCTACCAACTTAATCACGGCACCCATAATCCCGACTGGCAGTGGCATCGAGTCTGGCAGAGCCAGGGGGCACAATTGGTGGTTTACAACCCCGTACTCTATTTGACCGCACTCTATTTAATGCTACGATTTGGGCTGAGGGTTAAAGCCAAACTGGATACTGCGACTGAAAATACCCGCCTGTTGTCACTTTTTGCCCTGCCTATTATTTTGTTGTTTGCGCTCAATTCTGGGCACGAAATGAGCCTGCCCCACTGGACACAACTGGCTTGGCTATTTATGGCACCTGCCGTCACCTACTGGCTGTGGACACATTGGCAACAAAAAGGTTGGCGCCTGTTTGCGGTGAGTTTGACTACCCTAAGCCTTGCCCTCACCGCCTTGCTGCTCTCTCACCTTTTCACCCCTTGGCTACCCTTTAAACCAGGGCAAAACCCTGTGCAAGAGTTACATGGTTGGCCACAAGCCCTACAACGAGCCCAGCAGTATCAAACTCAGTTTGCCGCCCAAACTCAGAGCCGTCCCTCTCTGTTTGCCGCCAACTGGACACAGGCCAGCCGCATCGGTTGGTATGGTCGCCCTCAGCCTGTTTATGTCACTGACAACCGCTTTGACCAATTTGACCTCTGGTATGGCAACCCCGCCAAAGGTAGTGATGGCATTGTCATTATTCCCAGCTATGAATCCAGCCTAACAACCTTTCAAAAGCTGGCACAAAATTCAGAAAAAACAACAAAAACACCTCCTGGAGAGTTTGCAAAATGCCATCAACTGCCCAGTTTCACCCTTAGTTATCCATCTGCTTTTGCATCAAAAGAGACATTACTGGTGAGCTACCACTATTTTTACTGCCAAAATTATCATCCCCCACACTATAGCGGCTGGGTGAGTCAACTCCCCCATTTAACCCAACTTTTACCAACCACACCCAATAGTGAGACCGCCCCATGAGCCATCTCATCAAAGTTGCCCTCTCCTTTATTATTGTGGGGGTCATTCTCTATAAAGTAGATTTTGCCAGCGTCTGGCAGACCATTCTCTCCGCCAACCCCTGGATGTTACTAGCTGCACTATTTTTCCAGCTTTTAAGCCTAGCCGTGGCAGCCTATCGCTGGACACTGATTATGCAACTGCTCGCCTTTAAACACGACTTTGCTTTTTATCTCAAAAGCTATTTTAAAGGGGCGCTATTTAACCAAGTTCTGCCCACCAGCATTGGAGGCGATGCCTATCGAGTGATGGAAGTGTCCAGTCATGGAGGCTTGGCAAAGGAAGCATTTTATGGAGTCTTTATTGACAGAATTGTGGGACTGGTAGGGCTGCTCATTATCAACTTTTTAGCCAATCTATTTGAACACGACCTACTACCACCTGCTGTATTTTATGGCATTAACTTCATTACCTTGGCCGCTATTTTTGGACTCTTTGTCTTAATGGCACTGCATAAGTTCCCCATTTTGGAACGATACAAAGCCACCCGTCTGTTTTTTGAGCTCTCTCACCGTTTTCGCTTTATTTATAAAACTCCAGCTCGTATTTTTCAACAGGTGGGGCTCTCCATGCTGATCCACTTCTTCTCCATCTTCGCCATTTTCGGTATTGGTCACAGTGTGGGCATCAATGAGGCGATTGACGTCTTTCTGATCCTCGTCCCCCCTGCCCTATTGCTAACCCTGCTACCCATCTCTTTTGCCGGCTGGGGCGTGCGCGAGGGGGCCCTGGCAGGGCTCTTTATGCTGATTGGCATTCCTCAAGAACAGGTACTGGCGATGAGTCTGCTCTATGGTATCATACTCATACTTAGCAGCCTGCCGGGCCTCTATTTCTACCTGAAAAGCAAACATACATACTTATAGAAGACTTGTCCATGAATGTAGATTTAATGCGTAAAATCGACCACCATGTCGGTATCCCTCTTACCTTTATTAGCACACTCATTCTAAAGCTGGTGTGGAAACTCACTAGACAGCGGCCCACGCCAGTGAAAAAAATTCTCTTTATTGAGCTCTCCGAAATGGGTAGCACTATTATTGCTGACCCCGCCATGCGACATGCTCAAGAGAAGTTTGGCGCAGAACTGTACTTTGTTATTTTCAGCAAAAATAAACCCAGCCTCGACCTGCTCAATACCATTCCGCAAGAAAATATCTTCTGCCTGCGCGAAGACAGCCTGTTTACTCTGGCCTATGATGCGATACGCTACCTTTTCTGGTGCCGCAAACAGAAAATTGACACGGCCATCGATTTAGAACTTTTTTCCCGCGTCTCCGCCCTGCTTACCGGCTTTAGTGGCGCCAATAAACGTGTCGGTTTTCACAATTTTCATGGCGAAGGGCTTTATCGTGGTGATATGCTCACCCACAAGGTACTCTACAACCCACACCTACACATTGCCCAAAACTTTATGGCGCTCATCCACCCACTGGAGACAGAGAAAGACGAACGCCCCTTTTCAAAAATTCAAATTCCCCTAGAGCAGATTCACCTCAAGCAAATGGATTACGCTGAGGCGCAAAAAACCAAAGTCCGCAAAGCGATCCAGCAATGCTACCCTGAATATGATGCTGAAAAGCATCAGCTGGTGCTGATTAACCCAAATGCCAGTGACCTACTGCCGCAACGCCGCTGGCCAAAAGAGAAATTTATCCAGCTGATGCAACGCATTACTTGGCAGTACCCCAATGCACTGGTACTGATTACTGGGGCCCCTGGAGAAAAGGAGGAAGCTGAAACCCTGCGTAAAGCAGTGAAGCATGAGCGGTGCATTAACTTTGCCGGTCAACTCAAACTGTTGGAAATGCCTGTGCTTTACAGCATTTCCAAACTCATGGTGACCAATGACTCAGGCCCTGGTCACTTCTCAGCCATCACCCCGCTCAAAACCTTTGTACTGTTTGGCCCCGAAACCCCAAAACTCTATGGCTCTCTGGGCAATAGCACCCCTATTTATGCCGGATTGGCTTGCTCTCCCTGTGTAAGTGCTGCCAACCACCGCAAAACCCCCTGCACTGACCCAGTCTGTATGCAAGCGATTTCTGTAGATGAAGTGTTTGCCGCAGTGGTCAATGAGCTGAGCGCGCCAGCCTCCGTCGAGGCACAAACAACCGGTCAACCCCAGTAACCACCATGCAACACTTAGTGCTAGGCGGAGCTAGGTCAGGAAAGAGTCGTTATGCAGAAAGCTTGGCGGCTCAAGCAGAGACAAAAGGCAAAACCGTTTTCTATCTGGCCACTGCCCAAACACATTACCAAGATGCATCCGGCCAAACCCATGCCGATGCAGAGATGCTCAATCGTATTGAGCATCATCAAAGCCAACGTCCTAGCCACTGGCAAACAATAGAAACCCCCATTCATCTTGCCCAAACCTTGGCTGAACTCAATCACCCCAATCACTGTGTGCTGGTGGACTGCCTCACCTTATGGACTCTGAACCTCCTCCAAGCCGAGTTATTGGCCGAAGAAAAGCAAGCGTTGCTAGCGCTGCTGCCTCAATTTCAAGGAGAGCTGATTCTGGTCAGCAATGAGGTAGGTATGGGCGTGGTGCCGCTGGGCAATCTCAGTCGCCAATTTGTGGACGAACTGGGCTGGCTGCATCAAGCTTTGGCTGAACAAATCCCCAATGTCACCTTTTTAGTCGCTGGCCTTGCCACCAAACTCAAATGAGACCTTTGCACGAGATGAATCCACGACTAAAAAAGGCTAAAATCCCCCTACTCTTCGTTGGAAAACTTGCCAATAGCGGGCTATTCCCTGCGTTTTCCGCCTCGATTAGGAAAATTTTATCTCATTTTTAGATCGCGTCTCACTCATGCAAAGGTCTCAAAGTAAAAAACCATGAACATTTTTAACGATTTAGATGAAGTCCTCAACTTAACCTGCAAAATCCCCAGTCCTGAAGCCCAAAAGCAGGCCCAGGCACGGCAAAACCAACTAACTAAACCCCCAGGTTCTTTGGGCAAACTAGAAGAGATGGTGGTTTGGTTGGCAGGCTGTCAAAACAGCGCCATGCCCCAAGTACAACAACCTTGGATCACCGTTTTTGCCGCCGATCATGGTATCACCGAGGAAAACATCTCTGCTTTTCCGCCTGTGGTCACTCAAGAGATGGTCAAAAATTTTATCAAAGGCGGTGCAGCCATAACCGTTATTGCCCGTGCAGAGCAAGCTCAGTTTGAAGTAGTCGATGCTGGCACTTTTCAGCCCATTTCACTGGACAACGCCCTGAAGCAAGCTGCAGAAAAAAACTGCTTTATTGAAGACCGCGTGGCTGCCGGCACCGCAAACTTTAGCCAACAGCCCGCTATGACAAAATCTCAACTGCTTTCAGCCCTAAATGTCGGTGCCAGAGCGGTACAGCGTGCCGTGGCTGCTGAAGCGGACATTTTTATCGGAGGGGAAATGGGCATTGGCAATACCACCGCCGCCACCGCGCTTATTTGCCAACAAACCTCTCTCTCTCCAGCTGAAGCTGTTGGGGCAGGAACAGGCCTCCCCCCTGAGCAACTGCCTCATAAGCAGCAGGTAATCGAAAACGCTTTAAAACGCCACGGTCAGCATATTCAAACCCCTCTAGATGCATTGCAAACTCTGGGAGGATTTGAAATTGCGGCTTTAGCAGGCGCCTATCTTGCAGCGGCTCGAGTTGGACTGCCCGTACTGGTAGATGGCGTCATTAGCAGTGCCGCTGCACTGATTGCCGTCCAAATTCAACCTCAAGCACACCCCTGGCTCTGCTTTGCCCATCAGTCAGTAGAACCGGCACAACAAGCAGTCTTCCAAAAGCTACAAGTCGCCCCCATTCTGAACCTCGAAATGCGATTGGGAGAAGGCTCTGGCGCAGCCTCCCTTCTTCCTCTGATCAAGCTCGCCTGCACCCTGCATCAGCAGATGGCCACTTTTGAAGAGGCTGCTGTCTCCACAGCAGAAAGCGATGCCTAAAAAGCTAACCCTTGACCTAATGCGGCACGGAGAATGTGAGCCGCAAGACCCACCGGTTTGGCTTCGAGGCAGTGGCACTGACAGCCCCCTCTCTCCATGGGGTTGGCAGCAGATGCTGGCACAATGGCAAGCACAACAATCGTTGCCTCCCTACGATGCCATTGTTACCTCTCCACTACAACGCTGCCAAACTTTTGCCCAACAGCAAGCTGAACAGTATCAACTGCCACTAAAGATAATGTCACAATGGCAAGAGCGAGACTTTGGGGCTTGGGACGGACTCAGCTTTGAAGCAGTAAAAGCACAATACCCTGTTGAGCTGACACAATACTTGGATAACCCTTTTAGCACCCACATTCCAGAAGCAGAAACAGTGACCCGCTTTAATCGGCGATTTCGTCAATGCTGGACCCAAACCCTCAATTGGGCTCAGCAAACAAAGTTTAAACGCCTGCTTATTCTTACCCACGGAGGCATGATGCGTCGCGCCCTACAAACCGTTCTCGCTATTCCCAATCGTCACTGGTACCAACTCAAAATTGAGCACAGCAGCCTAATTCGATTTGAAATCTTCTGGTACGACAACGATATTCCCCCTTTTATTCAACTCTCTGCTCTTATTCCTCCTACCGAACATGTCAAACCGCTACACTAAAGCCTTCTGGTTGGCCGTGCAGTTTATGAGCCGACTACCCACCCCACAATTTGGGAAAATCTCTACCCAAGAGATGGGGTTAGCTATCAGTTTTTTCCCCATTGTTGGCCTGATTATCGGCACCTGCTTAGTTGGACTGGGCGTTTTGGGCAGCAAATTTCTGTTTTTGCCTGAAGAGATTCTTGCAGCACTTCTACTGGCCTTTTGGGCATGGGTTACTGGAGGACTACACCTTGACGGCTTAGCAGACACTGCTGACGGCTGGCTAGGTGGCGTGGGGAATCACGCTAGAGCTTTAGAAATTATGAAAGACAGTCGCATTGGCACAGGCGGCGGTGTGGCTTTGGTGATTCACTTGCTCATTAAATGGCTGGCCATTAAATATCTGCTTATTGCTCAAGCCTGGCTCTGGCTGGCACTCACCCCCAGTTTGGCACGCATCGCCGCCATCGCTCTAATGCCCATCACCCGCTATGTAAGCCTACAAGGACTGGCTGAACAGATGATTTTGCACCTTAAAAAAGCCCATATCCTGATTTGGATGCTGGCCGCCTTATCTCTGCTCACTTGGCACAGCCCTTGGCTTACATTCGCCACAGCGCTCTTCTGGATTTGGGTACGCTGGCTCATGCAACGCATCACCGGCGGCATGACTGGGGATACCGCTGGCATGATGACCGAACTCATGGAGGTGATGATTATGCTGGGCGTTCTAATCCCATATCAATAGATACAAAAAAGCCCCTGTTTGTTTCCAAACAGAGGCTTCAAAATTTGGTGGCTACACCGGGATTTGAACCTGGGACCCCATCATTATGAGTGATGTGCTCTAACCAACTGAGCTATGTAGCCAAAAGATGGGCGTATTATAATGCTTTTGTTTTTTCTGTCAATATTTCGTTTTTACTTTTCTGAAAAATTCTTCAAACCCCCAGTCGTAACTATTCAGCTGATACTGTAACTGCTCAGGTTGCCCCTGAAATTCGTCAATTCAAGGCGGAAAATGTGAGTTTACAACGAGTAAATGACCATTTTCCAACGCAGAAGTGGCGGGTTTCAGGGGTGAGCTGAGTAGTTACCTCCAGTCTTGCCTGTTAGCTTAACAGGCAGGATCGAGAAATCAGTGGTTAGACATTAAAGCGGAAGTGCATAATGTCACCATCTTGCACAATATAGTCCTTGCCTTCTAAACGCATTTTTCCAGCCTCTTTGGCACCCGCTTCGCCTTTGTATTGAATAAAGTCATCATAAGCAATGACTTCGGCTCGGATAAAGCCTTTTTCAAAGTCAGTGTGAATCACGCCTGCGGCTTGCGGTGCTGTGGCACCTTTTTTCACTGTCCAAGCACGGACTTCTTTCACACCTGCAGTAAAGTAGGTTTGCAGCCCTAACAACTCGTAACCCGCACGGATTACACGGTTTAACCCTGGCTCTTCTTGCCCCATCTCTTCCAGAAAAGCGGATTTATCTTCTTCCTCTAACTCGGCAATTTCAGCCTCTATCTCTGCACACACAGGCACGACTGAAGCGCCTTGCTCTTCGGCTACTTTACGCACTGCGTCCAAGTAAGGGTTATTTTCAAAACCGTCATCATTCACATTGGCAATATACATCATGGGCTTGATGGTCAGCAGATGTAGGTCTTGCAACTCTTTAAGCTCATCTTCGTCTAAATCAATTAGACGCACTAGCTTGCCCTCTTCTACCTCTTTGAGCACTTTGCTGTAGATGTTCAACTTGGCTTGCGCTTCTTTATTGCCGCTTTTCGCCACGCGTTGTACCTTTTGTACCGCCTTTTCAAGGGACTCCATATCGGCTAACACCAGCTCGGTATTGATAATTTCAATATCTGAGAGTGGGTCAACCTTGCCAGCGACATGAACAATGTCATCATTTTCAAAACAGCGCACTACCTGCACAATGGCATCAGTCTCTCGAATATTGGCAAGGAATTTATTGCCCAACCCTTCCCCTTTGGAAGCCCCTTCCACTAGACCAGCAATATCAACAAATTCCATTGTGGTGGGTAGAATTCGCTCAGGATTAACAAACTCTGCAATTTTCTCCTGACGGGGATCAGGAACTGGTACCACGCCTACATTGGGTTCAATGGTGCAAAACGGGTAGTTGGCTGACTCAATCCCAGCATTGGTCAAGGCGTTAAATAGGGTTGATTTTCCAACATTGGGCAGTCCAACAATGCCACACTTAAATCCCATTTTGTCTCTCCTAAATTGGTCTTAATAAAATTATTTTTTGGTATGCAGTGCCTGCATCACCGCCTCAAACTCGCCCTTAACCATTTTTGGCAGAAAGCGTGCGGCATCATAGATGGCATCTTCAATCTGTTGCAGATCGGTTTTGGAAGGGGCATTGAGTACATAGTCCACTACCTTATTGCGATCTCCCGGATGATCAATGCCAATCCGCAAGCGATAAAAATCTTTAGATCCCAGTGCTGCAATGGTGTCTCGTAAGCCATTGTGCCCGCCATGTCCCCCACCTTTTTTAAGGCGAATGGTACCCACCGGCAAATCTAGCTCATCGTGAGCCACTAAAATCTGATCTATTTGAATTTTATAGAATTTAGCTAGGGCTTGAATGGATTGACCGCTGCGGTTCATAAAAGTGGTGGGCTTGAGTAGCCAAAAGTCTATATCATTTTGTTGCACTCTTGCCACTTGCCCGAGGAATTTGGTCTCTGGACGAAATTGCACCCCATATTGTTGGGCAACTTCCTCCACAAACCAAAAACCAGCATTATGCCGAGTCCGTTCATATTGGGCGCCGGGATTTCCTAAACCGACAATCAATCGAATGGCTGACATAAGCTGGCTTTTACTTTTACTGTGAGACCTTTGCATGAGTGAGACGCGAGCTAAAAATGAGATAAAATTTTCCTAATCGAGGCGAAAAACGCAGGGAATAGCCCGCTATTGCCAAGTTTTTCAACGAAGAGTAGGGAAATTTTAGCCATTTTTAGCCGTGGATTCATCTCATGCAAAGGTCTCAGGTTAAATTAAACCTTAACACGCACCTTACCAATCTTCACAACAGCTTGGTCGTAGTCTGAGCTGCCGTGACGCAGTGCCATAAACTCAACCCCTTCAGGTAGGGTGATTTCAGACAGACGCATATTGGCACCGGCTTCCATGTGAGAGATGTCTACCACAATCTTTGTCGGTAGCTCGCTGGCCTTAGCACGAATCTCAGCAGTGGCTTGAAGAATGGTTAACAATCCACCCATCTTCACACCAGGAGCGGTACGAGTTCCAGTGAATTCGAAAGGAACACGCTTCACAATATAAGAGTCATCACTCACACGCTGAAGATCAAGGTGAGTCACATACTCCTTAGCTGGGTTACGCTGAAGATCTTTAATAACAACGGTCTCTTTATCACCATCAATGTCAATCTCAATCCAAGAGTTGTAAGCGTCATCGTCTTGCAATGCACGCTCAACTAGGTTGCTAGAAAGGGCGATGCTACGGGCTGGCTTCTCTAAGCCATAGATGATTGCAGGAATTTTCCCTTGACGACGAAGGCGGCGGCTCGCACCTTTCCCCTCTTCAGTACGGGCTTCTGCAGTCCAAGTTAACTGGGTCATATTTTTCTCCAAAAGTTAGGATTTTTAAAGTTACCCCATATTCGCGACCAAATACGGGAAAAAGGCGCATTATACTGATTTTATAAGATTATGCCAGTAAAAATAGAGCGAATATGATTTAGCCGTGTGGCATCATGAGCTCGGTAACGGACTCTTCTTGATGCACTCGACGAATAGTTTCGGCTAACATTGGGGCAATGCTGACACGACGAATTTTCTCGCACTTGGCCACCTCTGCAGAAGCTGGAATGGTATCGGTGACCACTAACTCAGTCAGTTTAGAGTTTTTAATGTTCTCTACTGCCGGACCAGAAAGCACTGCATGCACAACATAGGCAGTCACGCTATTAGCCCCTCGATTCATCAAGGCTTCTGCGGCTTTGCAGAGCGTTCCAGCAGTATCCACCATATCATCGACAATAATACAGTCCTGCCCCTCAATGTCCCCGATAATATTCATCACTTCAGACACATTGGCTTTAGGACGACGCTTATCAATAATCGCCATCTCGGCATCTATGGCTTTTGCCACGGCACGCGCCCGTACCACGCCGCCCATATCTGGAGACACCACAGTCATCAGCTCATTATTGATTTTGCCAGACTTCAGCATGTCCTCTACCAAAACAGGAGAGCCGTAAATATTGTCCACAGGAATATCAAAAAAACCTTGAATCTGATCTGCATGCAGATCCACCGTAATGACTCTATCTGCACCGGCTACGGTAATCATATCCGCTACCAAACGTGCGGTAATCGGCACTCGGGCAGAGTGAGGACGACGGTCTTGACGTGCAAAACCATAATAAGGCACCACTGCAGTAATCCGCTTGGCAGAAGCCCGTTTAAGCGCGTCAATCATGGTTAACAATTCGATCAGGTTCACTGCTGGCTCTGGCGCACAAGTAGGTTGCAAGACATAAACATCCTTGCCTCGCACAGACTCATTAATCCGCACCATAATTTCGCCATCACTAAAGCGACCCACATCGGCTTGACCTAGAGGGATATTAATGGCTTTGGAGATACTTTCGGCAAGAGATACGTTTGCATTTCCAGCAAACAAGCGAACATTTTGATAAGCCATCTAAGGCAGCTCCTGAATAAGGAAATGTTTTTTAGAATTCGGTAGGAAAATGGCTGGGCTAGCAGGATTCGAACCTGCGCATGACGGGATCAAAACCCGTTGCCTTACCGCTTGGCGATAGCCCAGTAGATGCTGTCGTTGAGACAGGTGCGTATTATCCACATTTCAAAAAACAATTCAACAAAAGTTTTAAAAAAATATCAGTTTTTTTCGATTGATGGTGATGATTGCTGCAGCTGCTTCATCAACCCTTGTAGTTTAGCATTTTTTGGAAACTGAGCGTGATGCTTCTGCCACAGTTTTAGCGCCTCTTGTACCTTACCCACATGCCATTTAGCTTCAATTAAATGAATCAGCACTTCATCATCCATCTGCTTCTTTAGTGCTTTTTCCAGCCATTGCTCTGCCTTGAGGTAGTCGCCCTTCACAAAATACCACCAACCCAAACTGTCCATAATATAGTAGCGCTCCGGTGCAACCTCAATGGCTCGCTCCAACAAGGTCTTGGCTTCATCAAGGTTTTTGCCCTGCTCAACATAGAAAAAGCCTAGGGCATTTAAGGCATCTGCATCATTGGGCCTTTGCTGCAAAATAGCTTTGAGCACCTTTTGATAGTCATCAAACTGCTTGCTGTCATAAAGCAAAGCCGCCAAAGAGAACTGCCACTCCGTTTCAGGTAAAAATGCAATCACTTTACGGTAGGCTTCAATCGCTTTTTTCACTTCTCCTGCCTGAGCATACAGTTTTGCCTTAGCTGCCCAAACCTTCGCCTGCGCTTTATCATTCGACTTTTGTGACTTTGACTGTAAAGCGTGCAACAGCTGATCCAAATACTGCTGAGCTGCTGCAAACCGTTTCATGCCTTCTTTTTCTGCGACCTGTAACAGCGCCAGTTGAATTTGAGCGTCAAGCTTAAAGGGGGCTTTATCGACCTGTTTAAAATAACGCTCTGCCAACGACCACTGTTTGCGCCCTTGAGCGATGCGCCCCAGATAATAAAAGGCCACTGCACGATAATGAGGTGTTTGCTTTAAAACCTGAAAGTTCTGCTCTGCCGTTTCTAGCTCGCCCATTTGCAGAGCCAACACACCTAAGCCAAACAGAGCGGCTGAGTTATCAGCCTCTTGTTGCAGAATCTTCTGAAAAGTCTGTTTAGCTTGAGTAAAGCGCTGCATCTGAACCTGCAATCTAGCCACCTGTTGTTGCAACGCCAGTTGCTCGGGGTGCTGGGCAATATAGTCTGCTAACAACTCATCTAATACCTTAGCACCATACTGCGGTGCTTTTAATGCCATCTCCACCAACACTTGAGCAGTTTTTTGCTGCGCTAGCGCTTTCTCTTCCCCCTCATCTTCTGAGGGAAGCTGCTGTGCCAACTGCCAAGCTTTGTTTAAGACAGGCCAAGCCAATTTCACTTCACCCTGATTAGCTGTCAACCAGCCTAATGCCAGTTGAGCTGCCCAGTTGTCAGGGTAGTGAACCGCCAACTTCTGCGCAAACACCAACCCCTCTTTAGGAGGCGTTGCCCGTGCCACTCTTTGAGCTGAATTGAGAATATCTTGATACAACGGCGCTTCTGTCAGCTTCTGCCATGTTTGCCACTGCTGTAGCGCTGTCTCAGGCTCCCCTTTACGAATAGACATTAAATAAGCCGCTTTCCACGGTGTGGCCTCTTTAGGGTTAAGGGAGAGCCATAATTGGGTGGCCGCCTCAATTTTAGACACTTGATAGGTGTACATAGAGAGCTGAAAAACATATTTTACCAGTTGCGGATCTTTCAGATTTTTGGCCAAAGGATAGAGTATGTCATAGGCGGCGGCAGGCTGATCCCTTTTAACCAACATCTCTGCCACCAAAATTTGATACATCGTTTGCGCATCTAAATCCGACTGAGTTTTCCAATCTGCACGCACCGAAGAGGCTAAGGTACTGGTGTCTGAAAAAGAGGGAAGCTGGCTGCAACCGCTCAGCAAAATCCCCAGTCCTGCCACAGCTGACAGTCCCACCCACCTCACTCTTTGGGCTCTTGATACACTTTGATGCTTTTTCATTTACTGTTAAATCCGAAAAAATTTGCAATTAGCGCTATAATTTAGCAAAATTAGCCGCCTTATTTGAACTTTTTCGCCCTTTGAGGTTTTTTATCCTCTCAGCATACTTATTTACCCTAAGCCGACATTGACCACATATATGAAACTCGTAGCCCTTGGCGTCAACCATGAAACCGCCCCTGTTGAAATTCGTGAACAGGTCTCCTTTGCGGCTGAGGGCAAACTGAAGGCGGCTTTTGAAACCTTACAAGATGAAAAACTGGTCTCCGAATGCGTCATTCTCTCCACCTGCAACCGCACAGAGCTCTACTGCACACTAAAAAACGGCGATGAAAATAACCTGATTCAGTGGCTACAAAACTTTTTTAACATTAGCGATCTCAAACCCTATCTCTATCTGCACCACGATCTTGCTGCAGTTCAACACTTAATGCGAGTCGCCAGTGGTCTAAACTCTCTAATTTTGGGTGAACCGCAGATTTTAGGACAGCTCAAAGATGCCTACAGTGCTGCCCACCAAGCCAATAGCATTCACCACACCCTAGAAAACCTTTTCCAACATGTGTTTCGCACGGCCAAACAGGTGCGCACCGATACTGAAATTGGTAGCTGCCCCATCTCGGTAGCCTTTGCGTCGGTCGCATTGGCCAAACAATTCTTTGGCAATATGCAAAACCAAACCGCCTTGCTGATCGGAGCAGGTGAAACCATAGAGCTGGTGGCTCGGCATCTCAAAGAGGCACAGGTTGGCCGTACAATTATCGCCAACCGTACGCTCTCTAAGGCTCACACACTGGCAGAAGAGGTGGGTGGCTATGCCATTGAGTTAGAAGAGATTACCGACCACCTACATGAAGCAGATCTGATTATCGCCTCCACTGCCAGCCCTAAGCCTATTTTGCTGGAAGACACGGTTAAAGCGGCAATGAAAAAACGCAAAGGTCGCTCTATGTTTATGATCGATATTGCCGTACCTCGTGACATTGCCCCAGAGGTGAGTCAGGTGGACAATGTTTACCTCTACACTGTGGATGATTTAGAGAGCATTATCGAAGAGAACAAACGCTCCCGCGCCGATGCCGCCATTGCCGCTGAAGAGATTATTCAGCAGCAAGCCAACCACTTTGTGATGCAGTTTCGAGCAATGAGTGAGGTCAACCCCATTATTCGGGACTTTAGACAGCAAGCAATGGAAATTAAAGACCACTCCCTAGAGCAGGCACTTAAGTCCCTCTCTGCTGGAGAATCTGCCGAAAAGGTGCTACAAAAGCTGGCCAACCAGCTCACCAATCGCCTGCTACATACCCCCACTCAAAATCTAAATCAAGCGGGATTGACAGGTGACTCTCAACTGATCGAGTGCGGCAAAAAGCTTCTGTTACCCTCTCAAGATACCAAATAACCCATCTGACCAGCCTCGCAGTTTCTGCTAAAATACTGCCTTATTTCTAAACAAAAGAGAATCATGAAAGAGTCTATCCGTCAAAAATTACAACACCTAGTTGAACGCCTTGATGAGGTCAATGCCCTGCTCTCTGATCCGGAGGTGATGAGTGACCAAAACCGCTTTCGTACCCTCTCACAAGAGCATGCACAACTGACGCCAGTGGTGGAAACCTTTACCCAGTATGAAGCCACCGAAGGGGATTTAAACGAAGCCAAAGAGATGATTAACTCCGGCGACCCAGACCTTAAAGAAATGGGCCAAGAAGAACTGCCAGGCTTAACCCAAAAACTGGAAGAGTTAAGCCTTGAACTGCAAAAAATGCTGCTCCCCAAAGACCCCAATGACGATGCCAATATCTTTTTAGAAGTTCGTGCAGGCACGGGTGGCGATGAAGCAGCCATTTTTGCCGGTGATCTCTTCCGCATGTACAGCCGTTATGCAGAAAAAATGGGCTGGCAAGTCGAAGTGCTCAACGCCCAGGAAGGAGAGCATGGCGGCTATAAAGAGATTGTGGCTCGAATTATCGGCAATGGTGCCTACTCACGCTTAAAGTTTGAATCGGGTGCTCACCGTGTGCAGCGGGTGCCTGCCACCGAAACTCAAGGGCGAGTGCATACCTCTGCCGCCACAGTGGCCATTCTACCCGAAGCTAAAGAGCTAGAAGAGGTGCAACTTAACCCTGCTGACCTACGCATTGACACCTTCCGCGCATCAGGAGCCGGTGGACAGCATGTTAACAAAACCGACTCCGCCATTCGCATCACCCACCTGCCAACCGGCACCGTGGTAGAGTGTCAGGACGAACGCTCGCAACACAAAAACAAGGCACGAGCCATGTCCCTATTGGCCGCTCGTATTCATGATGCCCAGCAACAAGCCCAGCAAGCTGAGATTGCCGAAGAGCGGAAAAGTCTTGTGGGCTCCGGTGACCGCTCTGAGCGGATTCGCACCTACAACTACCCTCAAGGGCGCGTCACCGACCACCGCATTAACCTCACCCTCTATAAGCTGGATGAGATTATGAATGGTGGACTGGAGCAGGTAATTGATCCGTTGATTAACGAGCATCAAGCAGAACAGCTGGCCTCTTTAAGCAATGATGAGTCCTAGGGAAGTGCTGACTCATGCACTTCCCTAACACAGCCGCTGCCCTCACCCTTGCAGAGGCTTTGCAACAAGGCGAACAGCTACTCAGCCAAGCCGGCCTGCTAGACTCCCCTCGGCTGGACAGTGAGCTGCTGCTCTGCCATGCTTTGCAGCAGCCCCGTAGCTATCTCTATACTTGGCCAGAAAAGCCACTCACCCCCTTTCAACAACAACAATTTCAAACCCTACTCCAGCAGCGAAGCCTAGGCATTCCCATTGCTCATTTGTTGGGGGAAAAAGAATTTTGGGGACTGCCCTTAAAAGTCACACCAAACACCCTTATTCCCCGCCCCGAAACCGAACTTTTGGTAAAAACCGTATTGGATTTGGTTTTAAACTCTGCCGAACTTTGCCAAAAGTCCTGCTCCCTGAACTTATTGGACTTGGGCACAGGATCTGGTGCGATTGCTTTGGCATTAAGCTATGAATTGCAGCGAGAGAATATCTCAGCCAATATTACCGCAACAGACTTCTCCAATGCAGCCATAGAAATCGCTCAACTCAATACAAAACGGTTACGGTTGCCAGTACAGTTTTTACAAGGCAGTTGGTTTCAAGCTTTAGAAGGGTCAGAAAATCCAACCTTTGATCTCATCTGTAGTAACCCCCCTTATATTGACCCTACAGACCCACACCTGAAACAGGGCGATGTACGCTTCGAACCCATGACTGCACTGACTTCAGAACAACAAGGACTGGCGGATCTGGCAGAGATTATTCAGCAAGCGCCCGCTTATCTGACCGATAAAAATGGGCTAGGGTGGCTATTGGTTGAGCACGGCTATAACCAAGAAACACCTGTGCAAACACTGTTTCAACAAGCAGGGTTTCAGCAAATTCGCACCCTTAAAGATTTTGCCAGCCACCCTCGCATTACACTGGGAAAAATTCAATGAACCTTCAAACCGAACTCAATGATGACGAACTGAGCCGCTATAGTCGCCAAATTCTGCTGCCAGAAGTGGACTATGCCGGGCAGTGCCAGCTTAAAGCCAGCCATGCGGTGATTTTTGGATTAGGTGGCCTTGGTTCACCCGCCAGTCTTTACCTAGCTGCCGCTGGCGTGGGGAAGCTGACACTGGTAGATTTTGATACAGTAGATGACTCCAACTTGCAACGGCAGGTAGTGCATCGAGAAAAGAGTATTGGGCAGACTAAGGTCGAATCGGCTAAACAGACCTTACAAGAGATTAACCGTTTTATTGAAATTGAAACTCTCACCACTCCACCAGAAGATGAGCAAGCCTTGCAAGCCCTAGTTGCCACAGCCGATGTAGTGCTAGACTGCACCGATAATTTTAATAGCCGTTTTGCACTGAATGCAGCCTGCTTTGCCACTCGCACACCACTGGTTTCAGGTGCTGCCATCCGCTGGGAAGGGCAATTGAGTACCTACGATTTCCGTCAAGGCAAAGGGCCATGCTACCAATGTCTCTATAAAGCGGGAAGCGATACGGAAATGACCTGTTCACAAAATGGGGTATTAGCACCAGTGGTGGGCATGATTGGCAGTATGCAGGCCATTGAAGCGATTAAGGTACTTTTAAGTTTGCCTACTCTGCACGGTAAACTCATGCTGGTAGATGCGCTCACCATGATGATTCGCACTCTTAACCTTAAACCCGATCCCGCCTGTCCTTGCTG